>NZ_JACBXC010000254.1 GCF_013870535.1 Streptomyces phytophilus
CGTCGGCGTGCTCCGCCCGGCCGAAGGTCAGCACCGGGCCGTCGGTGAGCGCGCGCATCGCGGCGACCCGCGGGTCGTCGGCGTTGAGGACGGCCGTGCCGCCGGGCGCCAGCCCCCGGACCAGCTCGCCCTTGGCCGTGGCGATGGCCCCGCGCGAGCCGAACTCGCCGAGGTGGGCCTGGCCGACGTTGAGGACGACGGCGATGTCGGGCGCGACCAGGGCGGTGAGCGCGGCGATGTCGCCGATGCGGCGGGCGCCCATTTCGAGGACGAGGAACCGGGTGCCCAGGTCGGCGCGCAGCATGGTCAGCGGCACCCCCAGCTCGTTGTTGAGCGAGCCGATCGTGGCGGTCGTCGGCGCATCGCCCGACAGCACGGCCGCCAGCAGGTCCTTGGTGCTGGTCTTGCCCTGGGAGCCGGTCAGCCCGACCACCGTCAGCCCGCGGCGCAGCCGGTCGACGACGTGGACGGCGAGCGCCTGCAGCGCCGCCTGGACGTCCTCGACGACGACGGTGGGCAGCGGCGTGGGCCGGGAACCGAGCACGGCGACCACGCCGGCCCGGCCGGCCTGGCCCGCGTAGTCGTGGCCGTCGACGTGCTCCCCGGCGAAGGCGACGAAGAGGCCGCCCGGCTCGGCCTGGCGGCCGTCGAGCACGGCCGGGGCGGTCACCGTCACGTCGTCGTCGCCCTCGACCGTCCCGCCGACCACCGCCGCGATCTCGCGGAGGCCGAGCGGCACGACGCCCGCGCGGCGCGGGAGCCGGGGAGCGGGAGCGAGGCCGGAGAGGTAGAGATAGGAGGAGGCTGGTTCGCTGTTGGTCACGAATCCAGCCAAGGCAGTGCGGTGTTGCGTGCGCGTATGCGGATTTCGATATGCCGACGATATGTTACTGCCCCGACCGGGCGGTAACATATCGCCAGGGTATGGGAATCGGCATACGCTCCGGCAACACCGCGTCCCGTTCGCTGTAGGCATGACCTACAGCGAACCAGCACGAGCGGCTCCTCCCTCGGCAGTCGCAACCGCGGGTATCACCTTCTACGGCTGCGGGCGCGACGAGGAGATGCTGGTACGGGAGATGGCGCCCCGCCTGGGCGTGGTGCCGACCCTTACCGCGGCAGCGGTATCCGAGGGAAACGCGGAGCTTGCACTCGGAAACCGGTGCGTCAGCGTCGACCACAAGACCCGCATCACCGACGCCACCCTGCTCGCGCTGAGCCGGGCCGGCGTCGCGTACATCTCGACAAGGAGCATCGGCTGCAACCACATCGATGTCGCATACGCGGAACGCGTCGGAATCACCGTGGGAAACGTCGCCTATTCGCCCGACAGCGTGGCCGACTACACCCTGATGCTCATGCTGATGGCGGTGCGGCACGCGAAATCCACCATCCGTCGCGCAGATGTCCACGACTACAGGCTCCATGAGGTACGCGGGAGAGAACTGCGCGACCTGACGGTCGGGGTCGTGGGGACAGGACGCATCGGCGCGGCCGTCATGGACAGGCTGCGGGGCTTCGGCTGCCGGATCCTGGCCTACGACACCCGCCCCGGCACCGCCGCGGATTACGTTCCGCTCGACGAACTGCTGCGGCTGAGCGACATCGTGACGCTCCATACGCCGCTCACCCCGGACACCCACCACCTCCTCGACCGCCGGCGCATCGAGCGGATGAAGCGCGGCGCCTTCGTCGTCAACACCGGACGCGGCCCGCTCCTCGACACCGCGGCCCTGCTGCCGGCGCTGGAGGACGGCAGGCTCGGCGGCGCCGCGCTGGACGTCCTCGAAGGAGAGGAAGGGGTCTTCTACGCCGACCGCCGGAACAGACCCCCGGCAGGCGGGCCGTTGCCGCGGCTCCAGGAGCTGCCCAACGTGCTCGTCAGCCCGCACACCGCGTACTACACGGACCATGCCCTGAGCGACACGGTCGAGAACTCCCTCACCAACTGCCTTGAATTCGAAAGCAGGAACCAGCGTGGCTAGGCTGAAGGTCGGAATCCTCTTCGGAGGCTGCTCGGAAGAACACCCCGTCTCCGTGAAGTCCGCGCAGGAGGTCGCCCGGAATCTCGACCCCGAGAAATACCAGCCGTTCTACGTCGGCATCACACGGAGCGGCGCCTGGAAGCTCTGCGACGGCCCCGGCCCGGACTGGGAGAACGGCAGCTGCCGTCCGGCGCTGCTGTCCCCGGACCGCGGCGTCGGCGGACTTCTCGTGCTGGAGCAGGGACGATACGGAACGATCAATCTGGACGTCGTACTGCCCGTGCTGCACGGGAAACTCGGCGAGGACGGCGCGACGCAGGGTCTGCTGGAGCTGGCCGGTATCCCCTACGCGGGCTGCGATGTCCAGAGTTCCGCCCTGTGCATGGACAAATCACTTGCCTACGGTGTCGCCAGGGGCGCGGGAATCGCCACGCCGGAATTCTGGACCGTCACGGCGGACGATGCCGTCGTCCCCGACCGGCTGACGTATCCCGTTTTCGTCAAGCCGGCCCGTTCCGGCTCGTCCTTCGGCGTCAGCAAGGTCTCCCGGCCGGAGGAGCTGCCGGGTGCGGTGAAAACCGCCCGGCAGTACGACTCGAAGGTGCTGATCGAGGAGGCGGTGGCCGGCAGCGAGGTCGGGTGCGCCATCCTGGGCAGCGATCCGGACCTGATCGCCGGAGAGGTGGACCATATCGCGCTGTCGCACGGCTTCTTCAAGATCCATCAGGAGAAGGACCCGGAGAGCGGCTCCGAGAACTCCACCCCCATCGTCCCCGCGGACATTCCGGCGGAGTCGCGCACTCTCGTCCGGGAAACCGCGAAGGCCGTGTACCGCGCCCTCGGGTGCAGGGGACTGGCGCGGGTCGACATGTTCCTCACGGACGGCGGGGAAGTGGTCCTCAACGAGGTCAACACCTTTCCCGGCATGACCTCCTACAGCCGGTATCCGAGGATGATGGCGGCCGCCGGAATGCCGCTTTCCGAGGTGATCGACCGGGTGATAGCGCTCGCGCTGGCAGGGAACACCCGGTGAACGCCGACTTCGCCTTCCTGGACGAGCATGTCTCCGGGCTGCGCTGGGACGCCAAGTACGCCACCTGGGACAACTTCACCGGGAAGCCGGTGGACGGATACCTGGTCAATCGCATCGCCGGCACGAGGGCCCTGTGCACGGCCCTGGGCAGGGTGCGCGAGAAGGCCGGGTCCCGCGGGTTCGGTCTGCTGCTCTGGGACGGCTACCGCCCGCAGCGGGCCGTGGACTGCTTTCTGCGCTGGTCGGAACAGCCGGAGGACGGACGCACCAAGCAGCGGCACTATCCGCACATCGGCAGAGCCGAGATGTTCGAGCGGGGTTATGTCGCCGCCAGGTCGGGCCACAGCCGGGGCAGCACCGTCGACCTCACGCTCTACCACCTGGGCACCGGTGAACTCGCGCGTATGGGGGGCGACCACGACCTGATGGATCCCCTCTCGCACCACGGCGCGCAGGGGATCACGCGGGAAGAGGAGGGGAACCGCGCGCACCTCCGCTCCCTGATGGAGACGTGCGGCTTCAGCTCCTACGCGTGCGAGTGGTGGCACTACACGCTGAACGACGAGCCTTACCCGGACACCTACTTCGACTTCCCCGTCGGGTAGAGCCGCCGCCTTGACAGCGCGCGCACCGAACCGGCAGAGTTCCGTTATCCAGAAGTATACTTCCGAGATACGGAAGGGGCGCGGACCTTCATGGGCTTCGGCGACCAGCGCTTCACAGTGAACCTCTCGATCCTGTTCACCGAGCTTCCGCTGCTCGAACGGCCGGCCGCGGCTGCCGCGGCCGGCTTCGGCGCCGTCGAGCTGTGGTGGCCGTGGCCCGAGGCTCCCGTCCCCGACCGGGCGGAGCTGGACGCCCTGCGGACCGCGCTGGACAAGGCCGGCACCCGGCTGACCGGGCTCAACTTCTACGCCGGCCGGCTGCCGGGCCCCGACCGCGGCGCACTCTCCGTACCCGGTGCGGAGTCCGAGCGGTTCCGCGCCAACCTCGACGTGGCCGCCGACTTCGCCGCCGCCACCGGCTGCACCGCGCTCAACGCCCTCTACGGCAACCGCGTCGAGGGCGTCACCGCCGCCGAGCAGGACCTGCTGGCGCTGGAGAACCTGGTGCTCGCCGCCCGCGCGGCCGACCGGGCCGGCGCCGTCCTGCTGATCGAGGCGCTCAACCGGCCCGAGTCCCCGCACTACCCGCTGCTCGACGCGGCGGCGGCGGTGGCGGTCGCCGACAGGGTCGACGCCGCCTCGGGGCTCGGCAACGCCCGCTTCCTGATGGACCTCTACCACCTGTCGATGAACGGCGCGGACCTGGAGCAGGTCATCGACGCCCACGCCGGCCGCACCGGCCACGTCCAGATCGCCGACAACCCCGGCCGCGGCGCCCCCGGCACCGGCTCGCTGCCGCTGGCCGCGCTGCTGGACCGGCTGGCCGCGGCGGGGTACGACGGTCACGTGGGCCTGGAGTACAAGCCGGGCGACCGGCCGAGCGCCGACTCCTTCGGCTGGCTCCCCCGCTGACCCGCAGCCCCTCCCGTCCGTACGCCCGCGCCCCGGCACCCCCGGCCAGAGCAGAAAGGCACCACCCCATGACCACCGACTCCCCCGCCCCCGGGGCCGGCCCGGCCGACCGGCCCTCGATCGCCTGGATCGGCCTCGGCATCATGGGCTCGCCCATGTCCGAGAACCTGCTCGCGGCGGGCTATCCGGTCGCCGGCCACACCCTGGAGCAGGACAAGCTCGACCGGCTGGCCAAGGCCGGCGGCACGGCCGCGGGCTCGATCGCCGAAGCCGTCGCGGACGCGGACGTGATCATCACGATGGTCCCCGCGTCACCGCAGGTCGAGGCCGTCGCGTACGGGCCCGAAGGCATCCTGGCGCACGCCCGCCGCGGGGCGCTGCTCGTCGACATGTCCTCGATCACCCCGCAGACCTCCGTGGACCTGGCGAAGAACGCCGCCGAGCGCGGGATCCGGGTGCTCGACGCCCCGGTCTCGGGCGGCGAGGCCGGGGCGGTCGAGGCGGTGCTCTCCATCATGGTCGGCGGCGAGCGTGCCGACTTCGAGCGGGCCCGGCCCGTCTTCGAGGCGCTGGGCAGGACGATCGTGCACTGCGGCCCGCACGGCGCCGGCCAGACGGTCAAGGCGGCCAACCAGCTGATCGTCGCGGTCAACATCCAAGCCTGCGCCGAGGCCGTGGTCTTCCTGGAGAAGTCCGGCGTGGACCCGCGGGCGGCGCTCGACGTCCTCGGCGGCGGCCTGGCCGGCTCCACCGTGCTGGCCCGCAAGAAGGACAACTTCCTGGACCGCGACTTCCGGCCCGGCTTCCGCATCGACCTGCACCACAAGGACATGGGCATCGTCACCGACGCCGCCCGGAACGTCGGCGCGGCGCTCCCGGTCGGCGCCCTCGTCGCCCAACTCGTCGCCGCGCTGCGCGAGCAGGGCGACGGCGGCCTCGACCACTCCGCGCTGCTGCGCGGCGTGGAGCGCCTCTCCGGCGGCGAGGTCTGACCCGTACGGGCCGAAGACAGCGCAGACGGCCCCCGTCCCCGTCCGGGGCGGGGGCCGTCCGTTCGCGGGGGCGGGCCTCAGCTCTTCAGGGGCAGGATCGACGTGGGGGCGTGCCACGGCTCCGTGGCCTGCTCCTCCCACTCGCGGACGTCGCTGATGTCCGCCGTGGTGCTCATGGAGATGTTGGTGATCCGCTCCAGGATCGCCTCCACCACCACCGGCACCCGGTGCTCCGCCGCCAGCCGCCGCGCCTGCGCGAACGCCGCGCCCAGCCCGCCCGGCTCCGTCACCCGGATCGCCTTGCAGCCCAGCCCCTCGGCGACCTTGACGTGGTCGACGCCGTAGCCGCCCAGCTCGGGCGAGTTGACGTTCTCGAACTCCAGGTTGACCTGGAAGTCCATGTCCAGGCCCAACTGCGCCTGGCGGATGAGGCCGAGATAGGAGTTGTTGACGAGCACCTGCACGTACGGGATGCGGTGCTGCGCGCCGACCGCCAGCTCCTCCACGAGGAACTGGAAGTCGTAGTCCCCGGAGAGCCCGACGACCAGCGCCTCGGGGTCGGCGGTGGCGACGCCGAGGGCGGCGGGCACGGTCCAGCCGAGGGGGCCGGCCTGGCCGCAGTTGATCCAGTGCCGCGGCCGGTAGACGTGGAGCATCTGGGCGCCGGCGATCTGGGAGAGGCCGATGGCGGTGACGTAGCGGGTGCCGGGGCCGAAGGACTTGTTCATCTCCTCGTAGACCCGCTGCGGCTTCATCGGCACGTCGTCGAAGTGCGTGCGGCGC
>NZ_JACBXC010000255.1 GCF_013870535.1 Streptomyces phytophilus
GCGCTCGTCGTCCACCACCTCGCGGTCGACGGGGTGTCATGGCGCGTCCTGCTGCCCGACCTGCGGAACGCCTGCGAGGCGACGGCCGCGGGCCGGGCGCCGAACCTGCACCCGGTGCCGACGTCCTTCCGCCGCTGGGCGCGCGCACTCGTCGCCCAGGCCGCGGGCGAGACCCGCCAGGCGGAGCTGGAGCAGTGGACGAAGCTGCTGGTCGAACCCGAACCGCTGATCGGCCGGCGGGCGCTCGACCCGGCGGCGGACACCGCGCGCACCCAGCGCCGCGCCTCGTGGACCGTGCCGACGGAGCAGGCCGCCACCCTCCTCATCCGTACGCCCACCGCGTACCACTGCAGCGTGCACGAGATCCTCCTCGCCACCTTCGCCGCGGCCGTCGCACACCGGCGCCCCGGCGGGCACACGGGACTGCTGGTGGACATGGAGGGCCACGGCCGGGAGGAGGCGGGCGGCCTCGACCCGTCGCAGACCGTGGGCTGGTTCACCGCGGTCCACCCGCTGCGGCTCGATCTCGGCGGCATCGACCTGGCCGACGCCGCATGCGGCGGCCCGGCCGCCGGTGCGCTGCTGAAGACGGTCAAGGAGCAGGCGCAGACCGTGCCCGGCGACAGCCTCGGCCACGGCCTGCTGCGGCACCTCAACGCGGAGACGGCGGAGGTGCTGGCCGCGCTGCCCGCACCCCAGGTCGGCTTCAACTACCTGGGCCGCTTCACCGCCGGTGGCCGCACCGGGCGCGTCGAGGCGTGGCAGCAGGCGGGGGAGGCCGCCGTCGGCGGCTCTGCCGCACCCGGCATGGCGATCACCCACGTGCTGGAGGCCAACCCGGTGATCCGCGACACCCCGGTGGGCCCCGAGGTCACCCTTGCGCTCGCCTGGGCCGGCGGGGTCCTGGACGCGGCGGAGGCCGAACGCCTCGGCCGTACCTGGCTGGACATGCTCGCCGGCCTCGCCGCCCACACCGAGGACCCGGCGGCCGGCGGGCACACCCCCTCCGACTTCCCCCTCCTCGACCTCGGCCAGGACGAGATCGACCAGTTCGAAGCGATCGCGGCGAAGCTCCAAGGAGGACTGACCCGGTGAACTCCCCAGCCGTCGCCAAGGGCTCCGCCCTGGCAGAGATGTGGCCGCTGTCGCCGCTGCAGGAAGGGCTGCTCTTCCACGCCGGCTTCGACACCGGCAGCTCCGGCGTCTACACCGTGCAGTTCATGCTCGACGTCGACGGGCCGCTGGACCACGGGCGCTTCCGCGCCGCCTGGGCCGGACTGCTCGCGCGCCACCCGGCGCTGCGCGCCAGCTTCCACCGGCGCCCGTCCGGCGAGGCCGTCCAGCTCGTCACCCACGAGGTGGCGCTGCCGTGGCGGGACGCCGACCTGTCTGCGCTGCCCGAGTCCGACGCACTCGCCGAGACCCAGGCACTGGCCGACGCGGAACGCGCCCGGCGCATCGACCTGGAGGCGCCGCCGCTGCTGCGGCTGCTGCTCGTCCGCCTCGGCGAGGAGCGGCACCGGCTGGTGGTGACGACCCATCACATCCTCCTCGACGGCTGGTCGATGCCGATCCTGCTGCGCGAGCTGGCAGCGGTGTACGAGGCGGGCGGCGACCTGTCCATGCTCAAACCCGCCCCCTCCTACGGCCAGTACCTGGCGTGGCTGCGCCGCCAGGACAAAGGCCGGGCACAGGCCGCCTGGCGCGCCGAGCTCGCCGGAGCCGACGAGCCGACGCTCGTCGTACCACCGGACGCCCTCGACGGCCCGGTGGTGCCCGGGCGGGTGCGCTTCACCCTCGGAACCGAGCTGTCCGCGGGCGTCGCGGAGCTGGCGCGGGCCCACGGCCTGACGGTCAACACTGTGGTGCAGGGCGCCTGGTCGCTGGTCCTGGCCCGGCTCACCGGCCGCGACGACGTCGTCTTCGGCGCCACCGCCGCCGGCCGCCCGCCCGAACTGCCCGGCGTCGAGGCCATGGTCGGCCTCTTCATCAACACGCTGCCCGTCCGCGTGCGGCTCGACCCCGCCCGCCCCGCGGTGGACCTCCTCGCCGACCTCCAGCGGCGCCAGGTGGAGCTGATGGCGCACCAGCACATCGGGCTGCCCGACGTGCAGAAGCTCGCCGGCCCCGGCGCCACGTTCGACACCCTCGTCGTCTACGAGAACTATCCCCTCACCTCCGCCGAGTCCGACGACCCCGAGGCCCTGTCCCTCCGCTTCGCGGGCGAACCCCAGGACGCCGGCCACTACCCGCTGACGCTCATCGCCTGGCCCGGCGAGCAGCTGCGGGCCGAACTCTTCTACCGGCGCGACGTGTTCGAGGCCGGTCGGGCGGAGACCGTCACCGCGTCGTTCGTGCGGGTGCTGGAGCAGCTCGTCGCCGATCCGGCGGCCCCCGTCGGCCGCCTCGACGCCGTCGACGCGCGGCGGCGCGCGCTGGTGACCACCGGCTGGAACGACACCGCGGCACCCGTGCCCGAGCCGTCGGCCCCCGAGTTGTTCGGTGCGCAGGTGGTGCGGTCGCCGGGGGCGGTGGCGGTGGTGGGTGGTGGGGTGTCGTTGTCGTACGGGGAGTTGGCGGAGCGTGCGGGTCGGCTTGGTCGGTATCTGGTGGCGTCGGGGGTGGGTCCGGAGACGCGGGTGGCGGTGCTGATGGAGCGGTCGGCGGCGCAGGTGGTGGCGCTGCTTGCCGTGTCGTTGGCCGGGGGAGTGTTCGTACCCGTGGATCCGGGTTATCCGGCGGAGCGGTTGGCGTTCGTGCTGGGGGATGCGGATCCGGCGGTGGTGTTGTGTACGTCGGCGACCGGGGGTGTGTTGCCGGGTGGGTTGCGGGCTGTGGTGCTGGATGATCCGGCGGTGGTCGCGGAGGTTGCGGCGTTTCCGGGTGGGGTGTTGCGGGCGGGGGAGCGGTGCGGGCCGTTGACGGCGGATCATGCGGCGTACGTCATCTACACCTCGGGCTCCACGGGTACTCCCAAGGGTGTCGTCGCCACCCACCGCGGCCTGCGCAACCTCGTCGCCGACCGCGTATCGCAGTACGAACTCGGCCCGGACAGCCGCGTCCTGCAACTGGTGTCGCCGAGCTTCGACGTCTCGATGAGCGACATCTGGCCGGTGCTCTGCGCCGGCGGCCGGCTCGTACTCGGCCCCGTGCGGCTCGACCTCTCCGGCGGCGAGCTGGCCCGCCTGATGCGCGACGAACGCGTCACCTACGTCGCCACCACCCCGACCCTGCTCGCCGAAGTGCCGCCCGCCGACCTGCCGGACCTGCGCAGCGTCGTCCTCGGCGGCGAACCGGGGTCGCCCGAGCTGCGTGGCCGGTGGCTGGCGGGCCGCGAGCTGTTCAACGAGTACGGCGTCACCGAAGCGACCGTCGCCTCCACGCTCGGCCGGATCCGCGACCCCCGCGGCACCCCGCCGATCGGCGGTCCCGTCACCAACTCCCGGGTGTACGCGCTGGATGCGTTCCTCCAGCCCGTACCGCCCGGGGTGGCGGGCGAGCTGTACCTCGCCGGGGCCGGTGTCGCCCGCGGCTACCTGGGCCGGCTGGCGCTGACCGCGGAGCGGTTCGTGGCCTGCCCGTTCGCGCCCGGCGAGCGGATGTACCGCACCGGCGACCTCGTGCGCTGGACCGAAGACGGCGAGCTGGTCTTCGTCGGCCGCGCCGACGAGCAGGTCAAGGTCCGCGGCCACCGCATCGAGCTGGGCGAGATCGAGGCCGCGCTGCGGCGGACCGCGGGAGTCGCCGAGGCAGTGGTCGTCGCGCGGGACGACGGCCCCGGCGACAGGAGGCTCGTCGGCTACGTAGTCCCGGAGGGGCGGCACGTCGACCCCGACCGGGTGCGCGCGCAGGTGGCGATGGCACTGCCCGACTACATGGTTCCGGCAGCGGTGCTCGTGCTCGGCGAGCTGCCGCGGACGACCAGCGGCAAGATCGACAGGGCCGCGCTGCCCGCACCGGACTTCGCCGGGCACGCCACCGGCCGCGCGCCGGAGGGCGGGACGGAGACCGCGCTGTGCGCGCTGTTCGCGGAGGTGCTGGGCCTGGAACGGGTCGGCGCGGACGACGACTTCTTCGCGCTCGGCGGCGACTCCATCACGTCGATGCAGCTCGCGTCGCGGGCGCGGCGCGCGGGGTACGTGCTGACGCCGCGGCAGGTCTTCGAGGAGAAGACCCCGGAGCGGCTCGTGCTGGTCGCCGGGTCGGCGCGGCGCCGTCCTGCGGTACGGGACGAGGGCGTGGGCGAGGTGCCGTGGACGCCGGTCATGCGGCGGCTGGGCGTACGGGCCGCCGCGCCCGGGTTCGCGCAGTGGACGGTCGCGGGTGCCCCGGCGGGGCTGGGGCTGGAGGCGCTGACGGAGGGGCTCGGCGCCGTACTCGACGCGCACGACATGCTGCGGGCCCGTGCCGACCTGGCGGACGCGGCGAACCCGCGGCTGACGGTCGGCAGGCGGGGCTCCGTCGACCCGGCCGGGCTCGTCACCCGCATCGACACGGCGGACACGGACGGCCTCGACGACGACGACGGCGGCGGCGACGGCGGTGACAGCGGCGATGGCGGTCTCGACGCGCTCGCGGAGCGCGAGGCCCGGGCGGCGGTCGGGCGGCTGGACCCGGCGGCCGGAGTCATGGTGCAGGCCGTGTGGCTGGACGCGGGCCCGTCCCGGACCGGGCGCATCGTCCTCGTGGTCCATCATCTGGTGGTCGACGGGGTGTCGTGGCGGATCCTGCTGCCGGATCTGCGGGCGGCGTGCGAGGCGGCGGGTGAGGGGCGGAAGCCGGAGTTGGAGCCGGTGGCGACGTCGTTCCGCCGCTGGTCGCGGGCGCTGGCCGCGGAGGCCGTACGGCCGGAGCGGACGGCGGAGGCCGCCGCGTGGGCCGACCTGCTCGGCGCACCGGAGCCGCCCCTCGGCACACGCGCGCTCGACCCGGCCCGCGACACCGCGGCGACCCTGCGCTCGCGCACCTGGACCGTGCCCGCCGAGCAGGCGCAGACGCTGACGGGCCGCACCCCCGCCGCGTTCCACACCGGCATTCAGGACGTGCTGCTCGCCACGCTCGCCGGAGCCGTCGCCGGGCAGCGCCCGGGGACGTACGACGGCGTGCTCGTCGACATCGAGGGGCACGGGCGCGGGGAGTTCGGGGACGCGGACGTGGCGCGCACGGTGGGCTGGTTCACCAGCGGCCGGCCCGTGCGGGCCTCGCTGTCCGGAATCGATCTCGACGGCGTACGCGCGGGCGGCACGGCGGCGGGTGCGCTGCTGAAGACCGTGAAGGAGCAGGCGCGCACCGTCCCCGGGGACGGCCTGGGCTACGAGTTGCTGCGCTACCTCAACCCCGGGACGGCCGAGGCGATGGCGGCGCTGCCGCAGCCGCAGATCGGCTTCAACTACCTCGGCCGCTTCCCCACCGCCGCGCCCGCCGCTTCCGTACGCGCCTGGCAGCCCGCCGGTGACACCGCCCTCGGCGGCTCCGTCGCCCCCGACATGCCCGTGGCGCACGCGCTGGAGGCGGGCGCCGTCGTCCAGGACGGGCCCGAAGGCCCGGAGCTGACGCTGACCCTCTCCTGGGCCGGCGGCCTGCTGGACGACGCGGACGCCGACCGCCTGGGCGCCACCTGGCTGCGGATGCTCGCCGGTCTCGCCGCCCACGCCGGGACCCCGACCACTGGTGGGCACACGCCCTCCGACTTTCCGCTCCTCGCCCTCACCCAGGAAGCCGTGGAGGAGCTGGAAGCCGCCGTGCCCGCGCTCGCCGACGTGTGGCCGCTGTCGCCGCTGCAGCAAGGGCTGCTGTTCCACGCCGACTTCGACGACGCCGGCCCGGACGTCTACGAGGGCCGCCGTGCCCTCGCGCTCGACGGGCCGCTGAACACGGAACGGCTGCGCGCCGCCTGGGCGACGGTCCTCGACCGGCACCCCATCCTCCGCGCGAGCTTCCACCGGCTCGCGTCGGGTGAAGCGGTGCAGGTCATCGCCCGTGACGTACCGCTGCCGTGGCGCGAGGCCGATCTCTCCGGGCTCACCGCGGCCGACGCGGAACGCGAGCTGCGGCGGCTGGCGGAGGAGGACCGGGCCGAGCGGTTCGACCTCACCGCCGCGCCGCCGCTGCGGTTCCTGCTGGTCCGCCTCGGCGAGGACCGGCACCATCTTCTCGTCAGCAACCACCACATCGTCATGGACGGCTGGTCGCTGCCGCTGCTGATCGGTGAGGTCTCCGCCGCGTACGCCGCGGCCGGCGACCGGAGCCGGCTCCCGGCCGTCTCTTCGTACGCCGACTACCTCGGCTGGCTCGGCCGCCAG
>NZ_JACBXC010000256.1 GCF_013870535.1 Streptomyces phytophilus
GGGGTCCGCTGGTTAGAACGTACGAGGGAGGGTTATTCGGCGTACGGAAGGGTACGTGCTGGGGCATCGGCGCTCCAACTCGTCTCAGGGTGCGGGCGGGTGGTTCAGGGCCGTTCGTGGGGTGCGGCATGGCGGTCGGGTGGAGGGGGGCGACGGGGACGCCGGCCGGGGGGACCGGCGTCCCCGTCGCGGGGGGTGGGGAAAGGGGGGCATCAGGCCGCGACCGGCTGGGGCGGCACGCCGTCCGGCTCCCGGTCGCGGTCCGGGTCGTCCCGCCGGCCGCCGCGGGCCAATAGCACGGCTCCGGCACCGGCGAGTATGAATCCGGCCACGAGGGCGACGACCGGCAGGGTCTCGCCGACCAGCTGCAGCCTGCTGCTGTCCTCGTCGGCGAGGTCGACCTGCTCCTTCTGGGTCTCCTCGGTGAACGCGATGCCGTCGCTCTGCAGCAGCGTGACCTCGTCGGTGCCGCCGCCGGGCTGGCGCAGCGTCTTCTTCGGCGCGATGGAGGCGTAGATGATGCGGCCGGTGCGCTCGTCGGCGACCAGCTCGATCTTCTCGTTGGCGTACCACTCGTCGGCGAACACCTGGTCCCTGTCGGGCAGTCCGACCATGACCCCCGGCACCTGCCGGGTGCCGGTCTTGACGGGCTCGATCTCGCCGGTGAAGGCGAGCCCGGTGTAGCCCTGGATCCGCTTCTCGCCGGCGTACTCAAGCGCCACGGTGTCCTGGGCGGTGCTGTCCCACCAGCGGTAGGTGCGCTTCTCGACGTCGAAGGGGAACTTCAGGTACGCGTCGCCGCCGAACCGGTTGCCGTCGACGCCGGTGTCCTCGCCGCAGCAGTGCTCCGGGGCGTTGGTCTCGCGGTCCATCACCCACCGCTCGGTGGTGAACTGGAACGCGCGCCGCGGGTCGTCGATCTTCCGCGTCAGCGGGGTGTCGATGGCGGTGACGGCGTCCCAGACGGCGGTGTCGTCGTCGCTCGCGGCCACGTCGCCCAGCACCCGCCGGACGATGGTCAGCTCCTGGTTGTCGCGTTCCTTCTGCGCGTCGGTGTCGTAGAACGTCCCGGTCCCCTCGTAGCGGGTCGTCGATTCGATGTCGACGGGATTGAGCTTGGCCCGCGGTTCGACGTAGAACGCGAGCATGGGGGCGAGCACGAGCAGGAAGACGCCCAACCCCAGCAGGATGAGGGACAGGGGTGACGCTTTACGGCGGCTCATGCTGCACTCCCGGCAGGGGCTGGTTTGGGACGCTGGTTTTGTCACCGCGGTGCAAGTTCTACGGGTCGGTAACGTAAGGCTGTGCTTGACAGGGTGTCAATGCTGCTCCCACACTCAGCGTCCATGCAGAACCGACTGGTAGCCGCCGTGGTGACCAGCGTCGCCGCCGCCGCTCTCGCCGTGGGCGCAGCCCTCGGCCTGGTGGCTGCGCTGAACGCCACGCCGGAGCAGCCCAACGTCCCGCTCATCAGCTTCGACGGTCGCTGACCTGGTAATAGTCCCCGTCGCGGAGGCCGCGGCGGGGGCTTTGCCACGCGTGGGCGGCCCGTGGTTCCGGGGTCGCGACACGCCGAGGACACGGTGTCGTATCGATGGCGAAAATTTGTCGACCAGGTGACAAGTAGTCACCGTCCGGTGGCGCGACGCGGCGCCGCGCGGGCGATACGCGCCGGTGCCGTGCGCCGGTGGCGCACGGGCGCTTTCAGCCGAACTCGGCCCACACGCACTTGTCGTTGCCGCGCGACTCCACGCCCCACGTGTCCGCCAGCATGTCCACGAGCAGCAGCCCGCGGCCCGATACGCCCGCTTCGCCCGGTTCGCGGCGGTGGGGCAGTGCGCTGGAGCGGTCCTCCACCTCGACGCGCAGCCGGGGCTCCGGAGTACTGAGCGGCCGGATCGTCACCACCGCAGGCCCGTCGGTGTGCAGCAGCGCGTTGGTGATCAGCTCGTCGGCGACCAGCTCGATCTCGTCCGTGCGCTCGCCCGCGCCCCAGGAGCGCACCGCGCTGCGGATCATGTGCCGGGCGGCGGAGAGCGCCTCGGGGTCGGAGGCCGGGATGAACTGGCGCAGCCGGCTGCCGGGCTGCGCGGTGTCGCCCGCGGTGCGGCGCACCATCACCAGCGCCATGTCGTCCTGGATGTGCCGCTCGTCCACCACGTCGCAGAGCCGGTCCGACAGCTCGGCGATGTCGAGCGGCCCGGTGCGCACCAGCTCCGCGAGCTGCGCCATGCCGTCGCCCAGGTCGGCGCCGGGGACCTCCACCAGGCCGTCCGTGCACATCAGCAGCGCGTCGCCGGGGTCGAGGGACAGGGTCGTCACCGGGTAGTCCAGCGGGCCGAACGTCGCGGAGAGCCCGAGCGGCAGCCCGCCCGGTACGGACAGCGCGCGGCAGCCGCCGTCGGCGTGCCGTACGAGCGGGTCGATGTGCCCGGCGCGGACCAGTTGCAGCGCGCCCGTCGTCAGGTCGATCTCCGCGTACGTGCAGGTGGCGAAGCGCTCGGTGTCCAGCTCGTGCAGGAACTCCGAGGCCCGGGCCATCACGGTGGCCGGGGCGTGCCCCTCGCCCGCGTACGCCCGCAGCACGATGCGCAGTTGCCCCATCACCGCGGCGGCCTGCGTGTCGTGGCCCTGGACGTCGCCGATGACGACGCCGACCCGGCCGCCGGACAGCGCGATCACGTCGTACCAGTCGCCGCCGATGCCCTGCCCCTCGTGCGCCGCCCGGTAGCGCACGGCGACCTCGGCGCCCGGCACCTCGGGAATGCTGCGGGGCAGCATGGCCTGCTGGAGGTCCTCGGCGAGGCCGTGTTCGCGGTCGTGCAGCTTGGCGCGCTGGAGGCTCTGCCCGACGCCGCTGCTCAGCGCGACCAGCAGGTTGCGCTCCTCCGGCGAGAAGGCCCTCTTGCCGCGGTAGGACAGCCCGAGCGCCCCGATGACGCGCCCTTCGGCGATCAGCGGCAGGTAGGCGGCGGAGTCGATGTCCAGGGACTCCGCGTACGGGTAGAGCCGCGGGTACGCGGCGGCGAACTCCGCCCGGGAGAGCACCAGCCGCGGCCGGCCCGTACGCACCACCTCGCTCAGCGGCAGCCCGGGGTCGTCGACCCGGGTGTAGTCGGCGAGCGTCGTCTCCGTGCCCTCGCCCATGGCGATGATCTGGATCCGCCCCGCGTCCACCAGCCCCAGGACCATGTTCGCCGCGCCGAGGCGGGCCAGCCCCTCCGCGCCGCCGAGCACGCCGATCACGTCGTGCACGGTGGTGGCGTTCGCCAGCGCCGCCGTGGTCTGCTGCACGACGCCGGTCTGCCGGCGCCGCTCCTGGTCCAGCGCGAACTGCTGCGCGGAGTAGTTCAGCTCCAGCGTGGCGTCGCGGACCATGCCGATGACGCGGTTCGCCCGGCCGTCGCCGTCGCGGATGATGGTGCCCTGGGTGTGCGTCATACGGGACGTGCCGTCGCGCAACTGCACCCGCAGGTACGCGCTGTAGCCGGGGCGGCCCTGGGCGATGGCCTGGGAGACCAGTGCGTCGAGCCGGGCGCTCTCCTCCTTGGTGACGCGCGAGTTGAGCTTCTGCGGGTCGCCTCCGTACTCCTCCGGCCGCAGGTCGAAGACCCGCAGCGCCCCCTCGTCCAGGTGCATCTGGCCGCCTTCGAGGTCCCAGTCGAAGCTGCCCATGTGGTTCAGCTCCATGCTGAGAGCCGCGGGCGCGGGCCAGTCCCCGGCCGCCGGGACCGGCGCCGCCGTGCCTCCCCGGTCGCTCATGCCGCTACTTTCGCACCTTTTGTACGGATATTCGAGTGGATCGCCATTCTACCCACCGCGGGCAGCCGCCCGCCGGACAAACCGGTGGCGCCGCCCGCGCCGCCCCGGCATGCTGGGCCCATGCTCATCAGGGACGCCACCGCCGACGACTGGCCCGCCGTCTGGCCCTTCTTCCACCGGATCGTCGCCGCCGGCGAGACCTATCCCTACGCGCTGGACATGAGCGCCGAGCAGGGCCGCGAGGTGTGGATGCCGCCGCCCCCGGACCGTACGACCGTCGCCATCGACGACGAGGGCCTGATCGTGGGCTCGGCGAAGATGAACGCCAACCGGCAGGGCAACGGCGACCATGTCGCCAGCGCGAGCTACATGGTCGACCCGGACCGGCACGCGCGCGGCGTCGGCCGCGCGCTGTGCGAGGACTCCCTGCGCTGGGCCCGCGCCCGCGGCTTCCTGTCCATGGAGTTCAACGCGGTCGTCGAGACCAACGTCCACGCCGTGAAGCTCTACGAGTCCCTCGGCTTCCGCATCACCGGCACCCAGCCCCGCGCCTTCCGCCACCCGGCGGAGGGCCTGGTCGGGCTGCACTGCATGCACGTCGATCTCTGAACCCGGCCCCCATTGCCCGCCGTGGGGACGGGCGTTACGCTGCGTTCGTCATTTCGATAACTGGTCGAGATTTCGGACTTCCAAGGGGTGGGTGAGCGCGCATGGGGCGACTCGTACCGGCCGTGACGCGCGCACTCGACATCCTAGAGCTGTTCCTCGACCGGGACACGACGCTCTCCGCCCCCGAGATCACCCGCAAGCTGGGCCTGCCCAGGACCACCGTGCACGAGCTGGTCACCACCCTGGCCGCCCGCTCCTACCTCGGCGCCGTCCCCGGCCAGCCGGGGCGCTACCGGCTGGGCGTGCGCACGTACCAGCTCGGCAGCACCTTCGGCGAGCAGCTCGACCTGGCCGCCGAGGGCCGCGAGGTCGCCCGCGAGGTCGCCGAGACCTGCGACGAGACCGTGCACATCGCGATCCTGGAGGACACGGACGTCATCTACATCGCGAAGGTCGACAGCACCCGCGCGGTACGGATGGTCTCCGCCACCGGCCGACGCCTCCCCGCGCACTGCACCGCCGTCGGCAAGATGCTCCTCGCCTCGCTGTCCGAGCAGGCCCTCGACGCGCGGCTCCCGGACAGCCGGCCCCTGGTCGCCATGACGGACCGCAGCCACACCTCCGTACGCGAACTGCGCCGCCACCTCGCCGGGGTGCGCGAGCGCGGCATCGCCGTCGAGGAGCGCGAGTCCAACCCGGACGTGAGCTGCGTGGCGGCGCCGGTGCACGACTCCTCGGGCCGGGTGGTCGCCGCGCTCAGCATCTCGGTGCCGATGATCCGGTGGAGCGGGGAGCGCAGGGACGAGCTGGCGGAGCTGGCCGCGAAGGGCGCGGGCAGGCTGTCCGAGCGCCTGGGCCACCGGGGCGCGGGGAGCCGGTGACCCCGTGACCCCGGGATGCGTGGGCGCGGTGGGCCGGGGCGCACCACGAGACGGCAGCCGGGGACGTACCCGCAGACGAGAGCCGGGGCACACCCGGGGAGGAGCCAGATGACGAAGCTGGACGTGGCCGTACGCACGCGCGCCGAGCTGGGCGAGGGGCCCACGTGGGACCCCGCGGCCGGGCGGCTGGTCTGGGTCGACATCCTGGGCGCCCGCATCCACGCGTACGACCCGGCCACCGGCCGGCGCACCGTGCAGACCACCGAGCAGCACGTCGGGTCCGCCAAGCCGCGCGCCGGCGGCGCCGGTTACGTCGTCAACCTGCGCGACGGCGTCGGGCTCTACGACACGGACGGCGCGTTCCGCTGGCTCGTCCACGAGCCCGTCGCCGGCCGCCGCGGCAACGAGGCGGTGGTCGCCCCCGACGGCGCCCTGTGGGCCGGCACCATGCGCTACGACTCCGCCCCCGGCGGCGGCGCCCTGGCCCGCGTCGCCGGCGACGGCACGCGGACGGTCGTCCTGGACGACGTCACCGTCAGCAACGGCACCGGCTGGAGTCCGGACGGCCGGCTGATGTACTACGCCGACACCCCCACGGGCCGGATCGACGTCTTCGACACCGACGGCACCGAGGTCACCGGCCGGCGCCTGTTCGCCGCCGTCGAGGACACCCCGGGCTCGCCGGACGGGCTGTGCGTGGACGCCGAGGGATACGTGTGGGTCGCGCTGTGGGACGGCGCCGCCGTCCGCCGGTACGCCCCAGACGGCACCCTGGACCGCACGGTGGAGGTGCCCGTACGCCGCCCCACGTCCTGCGCGTTCGGCGGCCCGGAGCTGGCCGACCTGTACATCACCTCCTCGTCGCTGGCGGACGCGCATCCGCTGGCGGGGTCGGTGCTGGTGCTGCCGGACGCGGGCCGCGGGCTGCCGCAGGCCCCGTTCGAGGGCTGAGGCGCGGATGACGGCGGGGATGGCGGGGCTGGCCGGGACGTTCCGGATCGGCGGG
>NZ_JACBXC010000257.1 GCF_013870535.1 Streptomyces phytophilus
CCGCGACCGGCGCGCGGGCCGTGTTCTCCGTACAGATGCCCGCCGTGACCGCGGACGGCTTCGACTTCGACGGCGAGGTGGCCCAGGGCGCCAACCTCATCGAGGGCGCGAAGGCCGCCGGGGTCCGGCAGTTCGTGCACACCTCCGTCACCGGCGCCGGGCAGCACACCGAGACCCCCGGCTGGGCCGAGGGGCGCTGGGCGGTGGAAGCCGGCCTGGCCGCCAAGGCGGCGGTCCAGGACCGGCTCCGGGCGGCCGGCTTCCCGCGCTGGACGCTCCTCAAGCCGGGCACGTTCATGGAGAACTTCCTCCCCTCCATGCGGTTCCTCTTCCCGCGCGGCATCGAAGGCGGCCTGGTGAGCGTCCTCGACCCCGGGACGCGGCTCTCCCTCGTCGCGGTCGACGACATCGGCCGCGCGGCGGCCGCGGCCGTCGCCGCGCCGGAGCGGTTCGACCGCGTGGAACTGGAGCTGGCGAGCGACTACCTGTCGATGACGGAGATCGCCGAGATCCTCTCCCGCGTCCTCGGTACGCACCTGCCCGCGCCGGACATGACCGCAGAACAGGCCCTCGCCGCGGGCATGCCGCCGATGGGCGCCTCCCACGAGTGGCTGAACGTCGCCGGCCAGCCCGGCCGCCCCGAGTACGCCAGGGACCTCGGCATCCCCCTCACCACCTTCGAGCAGTGGGCCCGCGACCACCTGCGAGCTGAGCACTGACCCACCGCCCGGCCCGGTCCCGTCCGCCGCCGGCCCCCGTCCCCGCCGGGGCCGTACGGGTGGTCGTCAGGCGGGGCCTTCGCCCGGGGTGACCGACATGCCTGTCGAGTCGTAGTCCGGACCCACCTCGTTGTCCGCGTAGAACTTCACTCCGGTCGACGCCGAAGTGACCTCCATGACCCGGGTCGAGGAGCCCGCGAAGTCGTTGCGGGTGATCGCCACGTCGTCCGGCCCGTCCAGCTTGATGGACTGGTTCCAGCTGTCGCCCATCTCGTTGTCCGCGACGATCCAGTTCTTCATGCCGTCGGTGTTGCCGCCGGAGTTCCCGCCGCGGCCGTAGTCCTCGGCCATCAGCCACTGGTGGATGCTGGGGATGCTCTCGTCGCGGTCCGGGTTCGGCGGGCCCACGGCCTTGTTGCCGCGGATCTGCACGTCGTCGCTCGCGATGGGGTGCGAGCTGGACACCCACGTCTGGATGAAGTCGGTGTGGCTGTCGCCCGGGTCGCCGGTCACGAAGTCGATCGCGGTGTTGTACATGATCTTGTGGCGGTCGCCGAAGAACGTGATGGCGTTCAGGTCGCCGGGGCCCTCGACGCCCTTGATGTCGTTGTTCTGGATGGTGACGTTCGTGTTGTCGTCCGAGTAGATGCCGTACTGCTGCTCGGCGTCCACCCGACAGTTCTGCACCACCACGTGGTCGGCTTCGATCAGGATGCCGCCGCGGACGGTGTTGCCCTGGCAGTCGTAGACCTCGGGATCCGCGGCCGTGCCGCCGGAGTCGATCTCGTACCTGGAGTCCTGGTCCGGTACGAGGACCGCGCCGGGCGGAGTCGCCACCCCGCCGACTCCGAGGGACTGCCCGGGCGGCTCCGGGTCGCCGCCTGGCTCCCCGGACACGGTCACCTCCGCGATGCTCGTCCACTTGGCCGAGTCGGAGGAGTCGTTGCCGTGCCCGACTATCCGCACGTAGCGCGCCTGCCCGGCGGTGAAGTCGTACGTCTCGAAGCTGCTGGTGGTGCCGCTGCTCCGCTCCCCGGGCAGCACCGTCGACCACGCCGAGCCGTCCCGGGACAGCTGGACGTCGAACGTCGCCCGCCGGTCGTCCCCCTCGTACCAGGCCAGCGCCACCGAGTCGACGGTCGTGACCGTGCCCAGGTCGAAGCGGATCCAGACCCCGTCGCCGGCCCCGGACCAGCGGGTGGACAGGTCGCCGTCGATCGCGTTGGCCGGGCCGTTGCCGTCGTCGGTACTGGCCGTCGCCGCGGTGATGGGCAGCGTCGCCGCCGACGCCGCCGGGCTGAACAGCGCCACCGAGCCGAGCACGGTGCAGGCGCACAGACCCGCGGTCAGCATGCCTCCCACCGGTACCCGTCTCCTCGTCGTCTTTCCCGTCCGTATACGGGCGTTCGGAGCGTTCACGTGCGTCTCCTCGGGGTGTGTCCTCTTGCGGTCAGGGAAGCGGGAGGGGCACGACCGGCGGCGGCAGCGCCGCCGCCGGTCGTGCCCGCGTCCTACGGAGCGGCCGGGCCGACGTCGGCCGCGGTGAGCGGGGTCCGCGTGGCGGCGGACGGCGACCGCTCGTCGGCTCCGGCGTCGACCGTGCCGGTACGGGCCTGGCCGTCCATGTCGTCCGTCACGAACGGGTGGCCGCCGGTGCCGGCGTCGATCGCCGGGCTGCCCGCGCCGATCCGCTGCACCGGCCCGTCCGGGGCCAGCAGCGGGTCCGCCGCCCTGACGGCGTCGGACGGTACGTCGACACCCACGGTCGCCGATCCGGTCGGCCACGCGATGTTCCCGGCGTAGGTCATGTCCACCGGCTCCATCAGCTCGTTGAACAGCTTGCCGCGGGCACCGGTCACCACGTTGTCGGCGATGACCGAGTCGACCGGCGCCAGGTCGTAGTTGGCGCCGACCTCGATGTTCGACACGTTGTCCACGAAGGTGTTGTTCACGACGGTCGCCCGGTAGACGCGCCAGTGCGCGCTGAGTGCCCCCGAGGTGTCCACGTCGCCGCCGTCGATCTGCAGGGCGGCGTCGAAGCCGGTGCCGGTCAGGCCCTCGAAATAATTGTTGTAGATCTTGTGGTCCTGGCCGTAGATCCGGATTCCGCCGGTTCCCGCCTTCCCCTCGCCGAGGAAGAAGTTGCCGTGGAAGGAGCCGCGGTTTCCGTGCCGCTGCGACAGCACGCCCTGCGAGGTGCGGAACGTGTTGTAGCGGACGATGTTGTCGTTGCTCTTCACGGAGACGATCTCCGGGTCGCCGTCGCAGTTCTCGAAGAGGTTGGACTCGACGACGGTGAATCCGCTCGACTTGGAGATACCGCTCCAGCCGACCCGGATCGCCTCCATCTCGTTCTCCGCGCGGGGACCCATATTGCGGAAGTGGTTGTGGTCGATGCGGTCGTGCTGCGACTGCTGGGTTTCGGATCCGTCGACGGTGATGAAGTTCCCCAGCTGGTGCTTCTCCTCGAACAGGTTGTGATCGATCCGGTTGTGGTGGCTGTTCTCACCCTGGATGATCACCCACTTCAGCGAGGATTCCTCGGTCAGCCGGAAGTGGTTGCGGGTCAGCCGCACATTGTTCGACCCGGTGATCTTCAGCGTGTCGCTGTTCGTCCACTTCAGGCCCTCGAAGGTGACGTACGAGGAGTCGGCGACCTCCAACTGCCCGTCGTCGACCACCGCCCGGCCGCGGTTCTCCGCGACGACCGTGATGGGCTGGTCGGCGGTTCCGTTCCTGCCGGTCATCTTGCCGATCGAGTACGAGCCGTCCGCGAGCACGATGCGGTCCCCGGCGCGCGCGTCCCCCATCGCGGACTTCAACTGGTCCGAGTCCGCGACCCGCACGGTCCTGCCGGGGTCCGGATCGCCACCGCCCCCGCCGTCGGGGCCGTGGACGGTCGTCTCGGTGATGCTGTTCCAGTCGTTTGCGGTGTTGCCGTGGCCGACGATGCGCAGATAGCGGGCGGAGGTGTCGGCGAAGTCGTAGTTCTGCGGCTGGAGGGTGGTCCCGCTGCTTTCCTTCCGCGCCAGGACCGGCGTCCACGACGATCCGTCGTCGGACACCTGGACGTCGAAGGTGTTCTTTCTCGTGTCCCCCTGGTGCCAGGCGACCGACACCGAGCCGATCGTCTGCGCCGAACCGAGGTCGTAGCGGATCCACGCCCCGTCGCCCTGGGCGGACCAGCGCGTACTCAGATCGCCGTCGAGGGTGTTGGCGGGCACGTTGCCGTCGTCGTCGCTGGCCGAGACGTCCGAGACCGCCACCGGGGCACCCGGAGAACCCCCGTCCGTCCCGACCGGATACGTCCTGACCCAGTCGACCTCGAACACCGCCGGGCGCAGACCGCTGTCACCCGTGAAGTTGTCGAGCTGGATGACGAGATTCCCCAGGGGCATCTTCTGGATGTCCCCCCGGTCGGCATTCGCACCGTCCGCAAGCCGGAACCACTCGACGCCGTCGACGTAGCCGACCAGCTCATCCGGCGTCCACTCGAACGCGAAGTTGTGCCACTGCGTCATGTCGACGGGGCAGAGTTCTTCGTGTTCCTTCTCGTCCGACGGGCTCTGCGGATAGTGCAGGAACGCCCCGAGGCACTGCGCGTCCGGGTTCGAGTACTCGACCCAGTCGTACTCGCCGTTTTCGAGCCGGTTGCCCGCGGTGGGCCAGATCAGGTGCAGGGGATGGTAAAGCCCGCCGTCGGCGCCGGTGTTCCTCGAACGCGACCGGATCTCCCAGCGGCCGTACTGCATGTCGCGGTTCTGCCTGATCCATCCCGTGTCGCCGTTCGCCTCGCCGCGCATGCTGAGGATCCCGTCCGCGACGGTGCTGTTCTTCCCGCACCGGCGGCCGTTCCCGGCGTGCCCTTCCCAGCACTGGGGCGTCCCGCCGACCTCGCCCGACGGTACGTCCCACCGCTCGGGGTCGACCGGCCCGGTGTAGTCGAACTCGTCGGACACCGGCAGCGGTTCACCCCAGCCGTACCGCTCGGCGGCCTCGGTCGGGTCGGCGCTTCCCTGGTCGTCGTCGTGGGTGACGCTCAGCCCGTAGATCTCCACCTGGCCGTAGTTGTCGTCGCTGCACGGCGACGAGCGTTCGCAGTTGGCCTGGGTGTACGCGCCCGCCTTGAAGTAGGCGCCGGAGAAGTCCTCCGAGAGCGTGGTCTGCAGCGTCCCGTTGTAGTACGCCTTGATCTCGCCGTCGCTGACCACGAACTTGGCCTCGAACCTCGTGCCCAGCTCGTAGTCCGCGTCCACCAGCTTGTGGTTGCTGTCCTCGGGAGAGGTGACGTAGAGCCTGTTGCCCTCCAGCCGGAAGACCGACACGTCGTCGTCCGAGTCGTGGATCTGCCCGGCGACGACGTCCGGCTTGTCCTCGGGGACGTCCGTGATGGCCTGGTCGATCACCATCGTGTGCGTACCGGACGTCGAGGACCAGCTCGCCTTGGTCTCCCCCGAGTCCGTCATCTCCCGCAGCTCCGAGCGGGGGTAGTCGGAGCCGCTGGTGGTGACCCCGTTGACCGCGGCGCGGAACTGCACCGCGTCGCATTCCGGGGTCGCGGTGAACCACGGGTCGATCGCGTACGTGGCGAGGTCCGGCTGTTCGACGTTCGTCGGCGACTCGTCCTCGCCGATCGGGAGCCCGATGTACCAGTTCGTCAGGTCCAGCACGTCGGCCGGGTAGTCGCAGGAGCCGCTGCCGCCGTCGGCTCCGTAGAGGGCCGTCTCGGTGATGCTGGTCCAGTCGTTCGTGGTGCTGCCGTGGCCGACGATGCGCAGGTAGCGGGCGGAGGTGTCGGCGAAGTCGTAGTTCTGCGGCTGGAGCGTGCTGCCGCTGGTGGTCTTGCGCGACAGCGCCGTCGTCCACGAGGACCCGTCGTCGGACAGTTCGACGTCGAAGGTGTTCTGCCGCGTGTTCCCCTGGTGCCAGGCGACCGACACCGAGCCGATCGTCTGCGCCGAGCCGAGGTCGTAGCGGATCCACACCCCGTCTCCCTCGGCCGACCAGCGGGTGGCCAGATCGCCGTCGAGTGTGTTGGCGGGCACGTTGCCGTCGTCGGTGCTGGCCGTGACGCCCGTGACCTCCAGGGGGTCACCCGGCTCGGCCGATGCGACGGGTTGGTACACAGCCGAGATTCCGAGGGCTAACAGCCCGACCGCAAGCGCACGTTGGATTCGTCTCACAGGGCCTCACTGTGGTGGAAGCGCCGGCCGGCCGGGGGCGGTCGAGCGGCGCTGGACGGTTGGGGGTCGCACCCAGCGAGGCCGCGCACGGCGATGGTGCGTGCCGGGCCACGGCCGCGCCGGAGAGCTTCGTGCCGGCCGGGCTCCGGCACCGGGCCACGCTGTCAGAGGCGTGCGGGGACCGGTCCCGAAGCACCGATTCCGGATGCCGTCCAGTGGGAAACCGGTCTCCGGGCGGGCACGAGCGGCAGAAATCGGCCGCCGGCGCTCAGGCCCCCGGCGCCTGCATCTCCCACACCAGGGCCTCCGCCGCCCCCTCCGCGGTCAGGTCGAGTCCCTCGCAG
>NZ_JACBXC010000258.1 GCF_013870535.1 Streptomyces phytophilus
GCCGCTGTCGCTCGACGAGGTCTTCGCCGCCGTCGGCGACCCCGCCGCGGGCGGCACGGCGCTCTTCGTCGGCACGGTCCGCGACCACGACCGGCAGGCGGCGTCCGAGCGCGTCCTGGACGTGACCGCGCTGGGGTACTCGTCCCATCCCACCGCCGAGGCCGAGATGCGCCGTATCGCGGAGAAGGTCGCGGCCGACTATCCGGTACGGGCCCTGGCCGCCGTCCACCGCGTGGGCGAACTGGCCGTGGGCGATCTCGCCGTCGTCGTCGCGGTCTCGTGCCCGCACCGCGCCGAGGCGTTCGACGCCTGCCGGAGCCTGGTCGACACCCTCAAGCGCGAAGTTCCCATCTGGAAACACCAGAAGTTCACGGACGGGACGGAGGAATGGGTAGGCGCTGGCTGAGGTTGTCGAGTTGCGTAACTTCCGGGCCCGCGTGAGCGTTGGCTTATCGGAAAGAAGTCACGTCAGCTAGGAGCACGGGATGGCAGCGATAGCCTGGTTGGTCATACCCCTCGCGTCGGCCGGGGCGGCCGCGATATGGGCGGGCTGGGCCACGCGGACCCGCAAGGTCGGCGACAGCACGGAACTGGCGGGGTACGCCCGGTTCCGGGAAGCCATGGAGCGTAGCCACTCGCGTTCCGGGGCCGCTTGAGCGTCCCGTACTGTCGTTCTATGCCACGCCGCACGGCGACGCTGCTCGCCTCCACCGTGACGCTGCTCGCCATCCTCGTCGCCGGAGTCTTCATCCCCGTGCCCTACGCGGAGATGTCGCCCGGGCCCACGGTGAACACCCTCGGGGACCACGACGGCGAGCCCGTCCTGCATATCGAGGACCGCAAGACGTACCCCACGAGCGGCCACCTCAACATGACGACGGTCCGCGTCACGGGCGCCGACTACAAGATGAACCTCGTCGAGGCCGTCTACGGCTGGCTCTCGCCCGACGACGCGGTGGTGCCGCGCGAGTCGCTGTACCCGGACGACAGCACCGCCGAGGAAGTCGACCAGCAGAACGCCGAGCAGTTCACGGCGTCCCAGGAGAGCGCCAAGGTCGCCGCGCTCGACGAGTTGGGCATCGACTTCACCACCCGCGTGATCGTGGCCTCCGTGGTCGCGGGCGGCGCCGCGCAGGGCACGTTGCACGCCGGCGACGTGATCAAGGCGGTCGACGGCAAGCCCGTCGACGGGCCGGGCGACGTGGTCGATCTGGTCACCAGCCGCAAGCCGGGGGAGAAGGTCACGTTCCGGATCGTCCCCGCGGACAAGGCGGAGAAGGCCGAGAAGAACGGCGAGGACCCCCGCAAGCTGCCGGGCGAGGAGCTCACCGTCACCACCCGGAAGTCCGACCAGGACCCCGGCAAGGCCGTGGTCGGCATCTCGGCGGGCACCGCGCACACCTTCCCGTTCGAGATCGACATCAAGCTCGCCGACGTCGGCGGCCCCAGCGCCGGGCTGATGTTCGCGCTCGGCATCGTCGACAAGCTCACCAAGGGCGACCTCACGGGCGGCGAGTTCGTCGCGGGCACCGGCACGATCAACACCGAGAGCCAGGTCGGGCCGATCGGCGGCATCCACATGAAGACCATCGGCGCGCGCGACCAGGGCGCGAAGTTCTTCCTTACGCCCGCGGCGAACTGCGCCACGGCCGCCCGGGACATACCCGACGGGCTCACACTCATCGAGATCCGCACGATGTCCGACGCCATGGACGCGCTGAAGGACATCCGCGCGGGCAACCTCGACCGGCTCGACGAGTGCGAGGAGTAGCCGCGCGGGCACAGGGCACGCGCGGCGTGCGAAGGCCGGCCACCCCGCCGGGGGCGGCCGGCCGTTGCGGCGCGGTCAGTCGAACGTCGCCGCCAGCGCCCGGGCGAGCCCCGGCACCAGCTCCGGCCCCGTGAGCACCTCGGTGGGGGCGTCCTTCGAGCGCAGCCGCAGCGCGGCCTCCCGGCTGCCGTCGCGCAGTACGCCCACGGTCATGCGGACCTCCTCGCGCCGCGGATGCCCGGCCACCCAGGCGGCGAGCCCCTCCTCGTCGAGGTCGCCGGGGACCTCGGCCTCCGCCGCGGGCGGGAGCATCAGGCGCTCGACCGTGAGCGCGCAGCCGCCGACCGCGTCGGGCCAGGCGATGGTGGCGAGGAACTCGTCGAGCGGCTGCCCTTCGGGCAGTTCCTGCTGCTCGATCGGCGTGTACGAGACCTGCGCGGCCGGCCCCGCCGCGAACCCGGCGCCGTCGTCGGGGCCGTCGTCCGCGCCGAGGTCCAGCCGCTGGGCGAGCCCCGGCTCCTGCGCGCGCAGCCGCGCGGTGTCGACGAGGGCGAAGAGCCGCGGCGGCCGGTCCCAGCCGAAACCGGCCGCGTACTCGTCGAGCTCCAGGACCGCGCGAGTCAGCGGGTCGGCTGCCAGGGGTGGACCGCCGGTGGGAGAGTTGGACATGCTCGTCATCCTGCCTCATCGCTCTCTGCCACCCCCCGGCGGGAACTGAGTAAAGCTTTAGTAAGTTGCCACATTGAGCCCCTGTGCCGCGGGGGCCGTATGACATGACGTTCACGTCTCGATCGAGGTGCCACCTTGGCTTTCCAGATGCCGGACCGCGGCGGGGGCCCCACCGGGCCACGGATCAGTGTGGGCAGGCCGTCCCGGCGAGTACGAACACTGCTGATGACCCTGGGTGTGCTCGCCATCCTGGGCATCGTCTTCGTCATGTTCGCCGGCTTCTGGACGGACTGGCTCTGGTACCGCTCCGTCGGTTATTCGTCGGTCTTCACCACCCGGTTGTGGACCAAGGTGGGGCTGTTCTTCGTCTTCGGCGTGCTGATGGCGTTCGCCGTGGGCTTCAACATGTGGCTCGCCCACCGGCTGCGGCCGCCGCTCAGCGCGATGTCGCTGGAGCAGGAGAGCCTCGACCGCTACCGGATGAACCTGGCGCCGTACAAGAAGTGGGTGCTGCTCGGCATCGCCACGCTGGTGGGTCTGATCGCCGGCGCCTCCGCGACCGGGCAGTGGCGCACCTGGCTGCTGTGGGTGAACGGCCAGTCGTTCGGGGAGAAGGACCCGCAGTTCCACAAGGACATCTCCTTCTTCGCGTTCGACCTGCCGTGGTACCGCTTCCTGCTCGGCTTCGGCTTCGCCGCGGTCGTGCTGTGCACCGTCGCCGCCGCGCTCACGCACTACCTGTACGGCGGCCTGCGGATCTCCAGCCCGGGCGCGCGCGCGACGTCCGCGGCGACCGGCCATCTCGCGGTGCTGCTCGGCACCTTCGTGGCGCTGAAGGCGGTGGCCTACTGGTTCGACCGCTACAGCCTGGCGACCAAGACCAGCGGTCTGAAGACCACCGACGGCTGGACAGGTCTGCGCTACGTCGACGCGAACGCCTATCTGCCCGCGAAGACGATCCTCTTCGTCATCGCGATCATCTGCGCGGTGCTGTTCTTCGCCACGCTGTGGCGGCGCACCTGGCAGTTGCCGCTCATCGGCCTCGGCCTGATGGTGCTCTCGGCGATCCTGATCGGCGGGCTGTACCCGGCGATCGTGCAGAAGTTCCAGGTGCAGCCGAACGAGCAGGCCAAGGAGACGCCGTTCATCGAGAAGAACATCGAGGCGACGCGCAAGGCGTACGACATCGATGGCTCCCAGGTGACGGAGTACTCGGGCCAGGCGCCCAAGGACACCACCAACGAGCAGTTGCGCAGCGCCATCGACAGCACGGCGAGCGTCCGCCTGCTCGACCCGAGCGTGGTCTCGCCGACGTACCAGCAGCAGCAGCAGGTCCGCGGCTACTACCAGTTCCCGGGCACCCTGGACGTCGACCGGTACGAGGACGAGGACGGCAACTCGCAGGACACCGTCGTCGGCCTGCGTGAGATCAACGTGAACGGCATCCCGGAGAAGGGCTGGATCAACAGCCACTTCCGGTACACCCACGGCTACGGCGTCGTCGCGGCCAAGGGCACCGAGGTCACCGATGACGGCGACCCGGCGTACACGGAGAAGAACCTGCCGCCCGAGGGAGAGCTGGGCGACTACGAGCCGCGCATCTACTACGGCGAGCAGACCCGCGACTACTCGATCGTGGGCGGCCCGCAGGACGAGGTCGACTACGCCGACGACTCCGGCGAGAAGACGTACCGCTACAAGGGCGACAGCGGCGTCGACCTGTCCAACCCGATCAACAGGGCCGCGTACGCGCTGACGTTCAGCGAGCCGCAGATCATGTACTCCGGTGCGATCGGCGACGGCTCGCAGATCATCTACAACCGCACCCCGAAGGAGCGGGTGGAGGCCGTCGCGCCCTGGCTGACGATCGACGGCGACCCGTATCCGGCGGTGGTCGACGGCCGGATCACCTGGATCGTCGACGCCTACACCACCAGCAACGGCTATCCGTACTCGACCAGGACCACCCTGGGCGACACGACGGCCGACTCGCTGACGGACGACCAGCGTTCGGTGATCGCGCAGCAGAACCAGGTCAACTACATCCGCAACTCGGTGAAGGCCACCGTCGACGCCTACGACGGCAGCGTGGACCTCTACGAGTGGGACACCGAGGACCCGGTCCTCAAGACCTGGATGAAGGCGTTCCCCGACACGGTCAAGCCGCGTGCGGAGATCAGCGACGCGCTGATGGACCATCTGCGCTACCCGCAGGACCTGTTCAAGGTCCAGCGCGAACTGCTGACCCAGTACCACGTCACGAGCCCCAAGCAGTTCTACTCCGGCAGTGAGCAGTGGGAGATCCCGGACGACCCGACCACCAAGGTCGAGTCCTCGGTGCCGCCCTACTACCTCAGTATGAAGATGCCGGATCAGGACTCGCGGACGTTCTCGCTGACGACCACGTTCACTCCACGCAACCGCAACAACCTGGGTGCGTACATGGCCGTGGGCGCGGACGCGCGGACGGACGACTTCGGGCAGATCAGAATCCTGAAACTGCCACCCAACAGTCCCGTGCCGGGACCGAAGCTCGTGCAGTCCAGATTCAACTCCAACGCCGCGATCGCCGACCAGATCAACATCCTGCAGAGAGGCGATTCGGAAGTCATCTACGGCAACCTGCTGACGGTGCCGTTGGAGGGCGGACTGATCTACATCGAGCCGGTGTACGTGCAAGGCACCGGCACCGGCTACCCACTGCTGCGCAAGGTGCTGGTCACCTACGGCGACCAGACGGCCTTCGAGGACACGTTGCCCAAGGCGCTGAACGTGGTCTTCGGGGTGGAGGACGCGACACCACCCGAGGACACGGGTGAGGAGCCACCACCGGAAGAGGAACCGCCGGCCGGTGACAGCCTCCAGGAGGCCGTGGAGGACGCCCAGAAGGCGTACGAGGACGGTCAGAACGCGCTCCAGGACCAGGACTGGGAGGCGTACGGCCAGGCCCAGGACGAGCTGGAGGAGGCCCTCCAGCGGATCGAGGACGCCGAGCAGCAGGCCGGCTCGAACGGCGACGAGGGAGCCGGTGGCGGATCCGGTGACGGCGGAGGCGGAGGCGGCGCCGACGGCGGCGGGGACGGCGGAGGCGGCAGTGATGCCGGTGATGCCGGCGATGCCGCTGACGGCGGAGGCGGCGAAGCCTAGGGCGGCCGTGGCCCGCCGGACGGGGACGTCCGGCGGGCCACGGGCCGCGCGGGCCGGTGGCGTTGGGGCCCCCGCCAGCGTGATAGCCTTACGGCACACGACGCGGGGTGGAGCAGCTCGGTAGCTCGCTGGGCTCATAACCCAGAGGTCGCAGGTTCAAATCCTGTCCCCGCTACGCGAGATCGAGGCCCGGAGTCCATCGGACTCCGGGCCTCGACGTGTGTCTGGCGTGTGATCCGGGGGTGCCGCGGGGGCGGTGGTGTCAGGGGCGGCGGATGTGTCGCGTGTGTGTTCTTGAGGTCATTGTTTTGGGGGTTGTGGGTGTGACGAGGTTTGATGAGTCGTCCTGTCGGGAAGTCGACAAACCGCTGTAGTGACCTTCCTGGCTGCGGTATACCAGGTGTACGCGGGTTGCAGGTGGTGCGACGATGGACCTCATGGGGGACGAGGCAAGGGTGTTGGACGCCCGTAGGACAGGGGGCACCGGTGGCCAGGAGCGCAAGGCTCCCGCCGCCACCGGTGAGTTGAGCGCTGCGCGCGGCCAGGATCCGGCCGTGGCGGAGCTCAGCGCGCGGGGCGCCGCCCTGCTGCGCAAGGGGGATCTGGACGGCGCCGAGCCGGTGCTGCGCGCCGCGACCACCGAGGGCGACCGGG
>NZ_JACBXC010000259.1 GCF_013870535.1 Streptomyces phytophilus
TCCAGCCCATGGTGCGTTGGACTGCTTTGAGCCAGTTGTTGTATTCGCGGTCGCGGGTGTGGGTGTCCATGCGGGGGGTCCATTCGGCGGCGCGGCGCCAGTTGGCGCGGAGGGCGTCGGTGTCGGGCCAGTAGCCGACGGCGAGTCCGGCGGCGTAGGCGGCGCCCAGGCAGGTGGTTTCGGCGACGAGGGGGCGTACGACGGGGGCGTCGAGGACGTCGGCGAGGGTTTGCATGAGGAGGTTGTTGGCGGTCATGCCGCCGTCGACTTTGAGGGAGGTGAGTTCGACGCCGGAGTCTTTGGTCATGGCGTCGACGATTTCGCGGGTTTGCCAGGCGGTGGCTTCCAGGACGGCGCGGGCGAGGTGGGCTTTGGTGACGTAGCGGGTGAGGCCGGCGATGACGCCGCGGGCGTCGTCGCGCCAGTAGGGGGCGAAGAGGCCGGAGAAGGCGGGGACGAAGTAGGCGCCGCCGTTGTCTTCGACGCTCAGGGCGAGGGTTTCGATTTCGGCGGCGGTGGAGATGATGCCCATTTGGTCGCGCATCCATTGGACCAGGGCGCCGGTGATGGCGATGGAGCCTTCGAGGGCGTAGACGGCGGGTGCGTCGCCGATGCGGTAGCCGACGGTGGTCAACAGTCCGTTTTCGGAGTGGACGGGTTCGTCGGCGGTGTTCATGAGCAGGAAGGTGCCGGTGCCGTAGGTGGATTTGGCTTCGCCTTGGGCGAAGCAGGTCTGGCCGAAGAGTGCGGCTTGCTGGTCGCCCAGTGCGGAGGCGACCGGGATGCCGGTCAGGGTGCCGGAGGTGGCGCGGCCGTAGATTTCGGCGGAGGAGCGGATTTCGGGCAGGACGGTGGGGGGGATGCCCATGGCCTGGCAGATGGCGGGGTCCCAGTCGAGGGTTTCGAGGTTCATGAGCATGGTGCGGGAGGCGTTGGTGACGTCGGTGACGTGGACGCCGCGTCCGGGGCCGCCGGTGAGGTTCCAGATGACCCAGGAGTCCATGGTGCCGAAGAGGATGTCGCCGGCTTCGGCGCGGGCGAGCAGGCCGGGGGTGTTGTCGAGGAGCCAGCGGATTTTGGGGCCGGCGAAGTAGGAGGCCAGGGGCAGGCCGGTGGTGGCGCGGAAGCGGTCTTGTCCTTCGGTGCCGCCGAGTTGGCGGCAGAGTTCGGCGGTGCGGGTGTCCTGCCAGACGACGGCGTTGGCGACGGGTTCGCCGGTGTGTTTGTCCCAGAGCAGGGTGGTCTCGCGCTGGTTGGTGATGCCGATGGCTTTGACGTCGGCGCTGGTGATGCCGGCTTTGGCGACGGCGCCGTCGACGACTTGCTGGACGTTGCGCCAGATCTCCAGGGCGTTGTGCTCGACCCATCCGGGCTTGGGGAAGATCTGCTCGTGTTCCTTCTGGTCCACCGACACGATCCGGCCATCGGTGTCGAACACGATGCACCGGCTCGAAGTCGTCCCCTGATCGATAGCCGCAATGAACGGGCCTGCAGTGTGTGCGTCGGTCATGTCGCTCCGATACGTCGTTGGTTCGGCGTGGGTCGAGGTGGTGCCCTGCGCCGTCCCGCCCGGCGGGCGGGCGGGACGTGCCGGCTCAGGCGAAGACGGCCTGGTAGAGTCCGCCGGCCGCGGCGCCGCCGAGCAGCGGGCCGACGACGGGGATCCACGCGTAGGTCCAGTCCGAGCCGCCCTTGTTGGGCAGCGGCAGCAGGGCGTGGACGATGCGCGGCCCGAGGTCGCGCGCGGGGTTGATGGCGTAACCCGTGGGGCCACCGAGCGAGAGGCCGATGCTGACGACCACCAGGGCGACGATCAGCACGCCGAGCGGGCCGAGTCCGTTGCCCTCGTCATTGAGGCCCTGCGTGAGGATCGCGATGACCAGGACGAAGGTCGCGATGAACTCCGTCATCACGTTCTGCACGGTGTTGCGGATCTCGGGGCCGGTGGAGAAGACGCCGAGCACCGGGCCCGCGCCCTTCTCGTGGGCCTCGATCGCCTTCTGGTCCGCGTTATCCAGGTGGCCGACGACTTCCTTGTCGGTCAGGTGGTCGTGGAACTGGCCGTAGTAGGCCAGCCAGACGAACGCGGCGCCGATGATGGCACCGAGCATCTCGGAGGCGATGTAGAGCGGTACGTCACCCCAGTCGGTGTCTCCCTTGATCGCGAGCCCGAGGGTCACCGCGGGGTTCAGGTGGGCGCCGGAGACGCCGGCGACCGCGTAGGCGCCGACCATGACCGCGAGACCCCAGCCGAAGGCGACCGCGACCCAGCCCGCCTGGTGTGCCTTGGACTTCTTGAAGGTGATGGCGGCTACCACGCCGCCACCGAGAACGATCAGCAAGGCAGTCCCCACTACCTCACCGGAGAAAATGTCCCAATTGGACGGGTCCATCCTGCGACTCCTTTGTCCGGGGTGGTCCGTACGCGGAATCCGGTCCGCGTAACACCATACGTCAAATATGTCGTCAGGTGTTCGACAATGCCGACCGGTGCACGGCAGTGTTCCGCCACGTCACAGGCGCGTCAAGGGCCGGTGAAGGGAAAAGGGGGAATCGGCCGAACGGAGGAGTCCCGCGGGGCTCAGAAGCGGCCGGCGCCCAGGTCCCGGGCCACCGCCCGGGCGCAGTCGCGCACCGCCGCCACCAGCTCCGGCCGCAGCTCACCGCCGGGGCAGACGCGCTCCACCGCTCCGGTGACGCCCACGGCGCCGACGGGCATGCCGCGGCGGTCGCGCACGGGGGCGGCGACCGAGGCGATGCCGTCCCAGGTCTCCTCGACGTCCGAGCCCCAGCCGCGGGCGCGGGTCAGCTCCAGGATCCGCTCGAAGTCGGTCGCCTCGGTGACCGTGGCGGGCGTGAGCGCCTTGCGGTCGCCCTCCGCGGCCTCGGCGTGCGCCACCGGGTCCACCGCGCACAGGACCTTGCCCAGCGCCGTGCTGTGCAGCGGCTGCATGGCGCCGATCTCCAGCACCTGCCGGCTGTCGTCCGGCCGGAAGACGTGGTGGACGATGAGCACGCCCTGGTGGTGCAGCACGCCCAGGTGCACGCTCTCGCCGCTGGCCCGCGCCAGGTCGTCGGTCCAGGGCAGGGCGCGGGCGCGCAGCTCGTGCACGTCCAGGTAGCTGTTGCCCAGGCGCAGCAGTTCCGCGCCGAGCTGGTAGCGCCCGGAGACCGGGTCCTGCTCGACGAAGCCCTCCTGCTGGAGCGTGCGCAGGATGCCGTGCGCCGTGCCCTTGGCCAGGCCCAGGGTCGAGGCGACGTCCGACAGGCCCAGGCGCCGCTCTCCTCCGGCCAGCAGGCGCAGCACCGCAGCCGCTCGCTGGAGCGACTGGATGTTCCGTGCCACGGAAGATCCTCCTCAACGAGACCGGCAGTTCGACGATGCTGAACAGTATCGGTCATTGTCACGCCGCAGGGGGGCGGTCGGGGAAGACCCCGGAAGTGCCGATCGTGCACGAGTCTGCCGGAAAACCCCGCAAACCCGCACCGTCCGGGTCGTGGGACGGCCCCCGCCGGAGCGGCTCGGGCCGATACGCTGGGGCCGTGCACCGGTCCCCGCGGACCGCGCATAGCCGACAGCCGTCGCACACGAGGGAGTATCCCCATGGCCTCGCAGCCGCCCCAGCCCGCCGCCAGCCAGCAGACCCGCGCCGACGCGCTGCGCGAGGCACTCGCCACCCGCGTGGTGGTGGCCGACGGTGCCATGGGCACCATGCTCCAGGAGCAGGAGCCCACGCTGGCGGACTTCCAGCAGCTGGAGGGCTGCAACGAGATCCTCAACGTGACCCGCCCCGACATCGTGCGCTCGGTGCACGACGAGTACTTCGCGGCCGGCGTGGACTGCGTGGAGACCAACACCTTCGGCGCCAACCACGCCGCCCTCGGCGAGTACGACATCGCGGACCGGATCTTCGAGCTGTCCGAGTCCGGCGTGCGCATCGCCCGCGAGTCCGCCGACGCCCACACCGCGGGCGACGGCCGGCAGCGCTGGGTCCTCGGCTCCATGGGCCCCGGCACCAAGCTGCCGACCCTCGGCCACATCGCGTACGACACGCTGCGCGACGCCTACCAGCAGAACGCCGAGGGCATGATCGCCGGCGGCGCCGACGCGCTGCTCGTCGAGACCACCCAGGACCTGCTGCAGACCAAGGCCGCCGTCCTCGGCGCCCGCCGGGCGCTCGCCGCCACCGGCGTGGACCTGACGCTGATCTGCTCGGTGACCGTCGAGACCACCGGCGCCATGCTGCTCGGCAGCGAGATCGGCGCCGCGCTCACCGCGCTGGAGCCGCTGGGCATCGACATGATCGGGCTCAACTGCGCCACCGGACCGGCCGAGATGAGCGAGCACCTGCGCTACCTCGCCCGGCACTCCCGGGTGCCGCTGTCCTGCATGCCGAACGCGGGCCTGCCGGTCCTCGGCAAGGACGGCGCCCACTACCCGCTGACCCCGGGCGAACTGGCCGACGCCCAGGAGACGTTCGTCCGCGAGTACGGGCTGTCCCTGGTCGGCGGCTGCTGCGGCACCACCCCGGAGCACCTGCGGCAGCTGACCGAGCGGGTACGGGACCTGGAGCCGACCGAGCGCCGGCCCCGCCCCGAGCCGGGGGCCGCGTCGCTGTACCAGACGGTGCCGTTCCGGCAGGACACCTCGTACCTGGCGATCGGCGAGCGCACCAACGCCAACGGCTCGAAGAAGTTCCGCACCGCCATGCTCGAAGGCCGCTGGGACGACTGCGTGGAGATGGCCCGCGACCAGATCCGCGAGGGCGCCCACATGCTCGACCTGTGCGTCGACTACGTCGGCCGCGACGGCGCCGCCGACATGGCCGAGCTGGCGGGCCGGTTCGCCACCGCCTCCACGCTGCCCATCGTGCTGGACTCCACCGAGGTCCCCGTGATCCGCGCCGGCCTGGAGAAGCTCGGCGGCCGGGCCGTCATCAACTCCGTCAACTACGAGGACGGCGACGGCCCCGAGTCCCGCTTCGCCCGCGTCGCGACGCTCGCCCGCGAGCACGGCGCCGCCCTGATGGCGCTGACCATCGACGAGGAGGGCCAGGCCCGGACCGCGGAGCACAAGGTCGCCATCGCCGAGCGGCTGATCGAGGACCTCACCGGCAACTGGGGCATCCACGAGTCCGACATCCTCATCGACTGCCTGACGTTCACCATCTGCACCGGCCAGGAGGAGTCCCGCGGCGACGGCCGCGCCACCATCGAGGCCATCCGCGAGCTCAAGCGCCGCCGCCCCGACGTGCAGACCACGCTCGGCCTGTCGAACATCTCCTTCGGCCTCAACCCGGCCGCCCGGGTCGTCCTCAACTCCGTCTTCCTCGACGAGTGCGTGAAGGCCGGCCTGGACTCGGCGATCGTGCACGCCAGCAAGATCCTGCCGATCGCCCGGCTGGAGGAGGAGCAGGTGCAGGTCTGCCTGGACCTCATCCACGACCGGCGCCGGCCGGCCGCGGGCGACGAGCCCGCGTACGACCCGCTGCAACGCCTGCTGGAGCTGTTCGAGGGCGTCGACACCAAGTCGATGAAGGCCGGCAGGGCCGAGGAACTGGCCGCGCTGCCGCTGGAGGAGCGGCTGAAGCGGCGGATCATCGACGGCGAGAAGAACGGCCTGGAGGCCGACCTCGACGCCGCGCTCGCCGAGCGGCCGGCGCTGGACATCGTCAACGAGACGCTCCTCGACGGCATGAAGACCGTCGGCGAGCTGTTCGGCTCCGGGCAGATGCAGCTGCCGTTCGTGCTCCAGTCCGCCGAGGTGATGAAGACCGCGGTGGCCCACCTGGAGCCGCACATGGAGAAGGTCGAGGACGGCGAGGGCAACTCGGGCAAGGGCACGATCGTGCTGGCCACCGTGCGCGGCGACGTCCACGACATCGGCAAGAACCTCGTCGACATCATCCTGTCCAACAACGGCTACAACGTGGTCAACCTCGGTATCAAGCAGCCCGTCTCGGCGATCCTGGAGGCCGCCGAGGAGCACGCGGCCGACGTGATCGGGATGTCCGGGCTGCTGGTGAAGTCCACCGTGATCATGAAGGAGAACCTGGAGGAGCTGAACCAGCGCCGGCTGGCCTCCCGGTACCCCGTGATCCTCGGCGGCGCGGCGCTCACCCGCGCGTACGTCGAGCAGGACCTGCACGAGGTCTACGAGGGCGAGGTCCGCTACGCCCGCGACGCCTTCGAGGGGCTGCGGCTCATGGACGCCCTCATCGG
>NZ_JACBXC010000026.1 GCF_013870535.1 Streptomyces phytophilus
GCCGGGCGAGCCGGTCGGGCGCGCGGCGGCGGGCGGCGGTCTCCACGACGGCGGGGAGCTCGCCGATGGCGGCGCGGAGGACGCCGTCGGTGCGAGTGTGCCGTACGGGGCGGGTGGGGCGTACGCCGGGTGCGTCATCGAGACCGCCGATACCCAGGTCGGCGGCGGCGCGGGCGAGGGCGGCGGTACGCGCGTGGGCGTACCGGATGCGGAAGAGGGGGTTGGCCTCGCGCAGCAGGAGCAGCTCGGGGGTGAGGCGGGGGCGCTGCCGGGCAGGGGCACGGAGGAAGGCCCAGCGCAGGGCATCGGCGGGAAGGAAGTCGAACCCGGCGGCGGGGGGCACCCCCCGAACCCGTACGGTCTCGCCCTGCTCGGCGTCCTCGACGAGGGAGGCACCGGCGGCGCGGAGGAGGCGCCGGAGGGCATCGGCGAGCACGACCGCGCGGGGGTGGCCGTCGGCGACGAGGTGGAGGAGGGCCCCGCCGAGGAAGTCCCCGTGCCCGTACAGCTCACCGGCCAGGAGGGCGTCGTCGACGGGATCGGCGTCCGCACGGAGGGTGATGTTGAGGAACCCGGGCCCGGTGACGGTCACGGCGGCGATACCGGGCTGGGCGGCGAGCCGGTCGCGCAGCACGGCGGCGACGTCGAGGGGGTCGCACCCGGCGGCGTGGGCGAGCTGCAGGGCGGCGTTGGTGGCGTAGTCCCCGCACCCACCGGGCCGCGGCCGCTCCACGACGACGCGCGCCGGCACGGGTGCGCCGAACTCACCCACCGCGGCGGATCGCACCGTACGCAACACGGTGCCGGTGAGCTCTGCGGGGTCCACGGCACCAGCGTACGAGAGGCAGGGGGTACGGAGGCGAACCCTTTTACCGGACCCGTCCCCCGCTCAGCACACCGGAGACCCGGCGGGCTCCGCGTCGTCGGCGGCATCCCCGGCGACGGACTCCCCGACCCGCTGCGAAGCCCGCCGCGCAGCCAGCCGCCGCACGACCCGCACCAGATCGACCGGCTCGAAGGGCTTCGCCACAAACGCATCCACCCCGGCCGCCCGCCCCGCCTCGGCCTCAAGCTCACTGCACCCGCTGACCACCGCTATCGGCAACCCCCGCGTCCTCGGATCGGCCCGCAACCGGGCCGCGGTCCGCAGCCCGTCGAGCCGGGGCATGACGATGTCGAGCGTCACCACATCGGGACGCACCCGATGGACGGCTTCCAGACACTCGGCACCATCGGCCGCGGTCACGACCTCGAAACCTTCAAGTTCGAGATTGACCCTGATCAGCTGCCGGATCACCTTGTTGTCATCGACGACAAGGACCCGACCGGACAAGCCAGGCACATGGGAAAGCGTAGGCGCGCCCGCCCCCCTACGTCCGGCTTTTGGACACTTCGGCCCCTGACCTGCACACACACCCCGCCCCCCACCCCCAAAACCCGGTACCCGACCACCCCCACGAAGCTGGTAGGGTTCTACCCGTCACCGCACCACCACGCGGAGACACGCCCCCGTAGCTCAGGGGATAGAGCAACGGCCTCCGGAGCCGTGTGCGCAGGTTCGAATCCTGCCGGGGGCACCTCGCTTAAGGTGCCCGAGACCCCGTGACCAGCGCAAGCGCTGAGGACGGGGTCTTCTTGTGTGTGCAGCCGAAGGCCGCCGGAAGCAGCCCCATGCCACTGATCACGTAGTAATAGCGTTGTGATCTTGAGCGGCTTCCGGGCAGGTCAACCTGGCTTTTCAGAGGTGCACACGCGCGAGAGCCCCGGATCTCTCTGGTGCCCGCGTCATTCACCTTCTCGGGTTGCCTACTCGTCCTCTCCGAGCCCTTGCATGATCCGGTCGTTCATTTCCGTTTCCTGGCCGTCGATGCACTTGGCGTAGATCTTCAGCAGCACGTCGACCGAGTGACCCGCGCATGCTGCCACCTCGGGCGCGGGCACGCCGGAGTTGAGCCACTGGGAGACGCCCGCGTGCCGCAGGTCGTACGGCCGGGCCGCCAAGACCGAAGACACCTGCCTCGGCAACAGCGCCAGTTCGCGCGTCTGCTTCCACACCCGCGAGTACGAGGAGGCCGCGACGACGTTGCCCCGCTCACTGGCGAAGAGCCGGCCGTCCGCGGCCGTACCGAACTCCTTCAGGTGCTCACGCAACAGCCGCACCAGCGGCGGAGGAATGGGCACGATCCGCACCTCACCGTCCGCGCCTTGCTTGAGGCCGCGCCGGTCGTGCGCCTCGCCGGAGTCTGTCCACGCCTTGCCCGCCGAGGGACGGGTCTCTGCCAGTTCGATTCGACCCCAGCCTTGCGCAGGCAGGACGCAGTCCGAACGCCGGAGCCCCAACGCCTCGCCAGGCCGCAGTGCGGCGTAGTACAGGCACCCGTAGAAGGCCCGCAGCCGCCGCCCGCTGGCACGCTCCCAACCGCCGACGTAGGTGACAGCGGCCAGCAGTTCCCGGGCCTGCCGCGGGTTGACCACTACTCGGCGGTCGACCTCCTGTACGGCCCGACGCCCGCGCTTGCGCTGTACGCGGCTCAGCGGGTTGGACGGCAGCGTGCCCGTCTCGACCGCGTATTCCAGGGCGTTGAAGACCACTGCCCGGCGGCGCCTGTACGTCTGAGTGGCCGCCGGCTTGCCGTCCAATTTCCGCCCCAGGGCGTCGATCAGCTCATGTACCCGAGCGATCTCCTGCAACTCCGCGACGGGCAATGACGCCTTCTCCAGCCACCGCACGGCCGCCGCGATCTCCTCGGGCCGCTTTCGCTCCCGTCGAGGCGGGGACAGTAGGAACGAGCGCAAAGCCTTCCGCAGCACCTTCGTGGCAGGCCGCCCCCGCACCGGCTTGACCAGTACGGGGACGACGGTAGCGAGGGCATCGGTCATGCTGTCGCGGTGCTTCGCGGACGCTTCCGCCCAGCGGTGATCGAGGTACTTCAGCGCCAGCTCCAGGAAGGACAGCGCCGCCTTGCCCCCTCGGAGCGAGTCCGGCAGGCCGGTCACCGTGTCGAAGGGCTCACCCTTGTCCACGGCCCGCAGCAGCTTCGCGCGGAAGCGATCGGCCAGCGCCTTCGTCTTGTACGACTCGCTGAAGGGCTGCCCGCCGACGACCCAGCGGACGAGGTACGTCGGCTTCTTCGTCGTTCGGTTCACCGTGAGCTTCCACACGGACACCTTGTACGACTTCACGCGGCCCCCTCCCTGCGGTCCTCCAGCCAGTCGTTCAGCACGTCGCGCCGAACTCGCAGCTCGCCGTTCGGGAGCCGGATGCAGCGCGGAGCTGTCCGCAACTGTCGCCAGCGGTAGAACGTGCGCCGGGAGATGCCGCCCAGCTCATCAAGCACCTGACGGACGGTCAGCAGTTCCGTCGTCCGCTCACGCGCCATGACGACCACCGCCCTCACGGACCGACGCCGCAACGAGCGCCGCCTCCGGCGAGTAGCCGCGCCCCGCGTACCGCCACTGGCCGACGACAGCCGTCGTCCGCCCGTCGAGACCGAGGGCCGTCCGCTGCTCCTCCGCCCGATGCTCGGCACGGGTCCGCCGGAGTGCCGTGAGCGTGGTCGAGTAGCGGCGCGACTTGGTGGAGAAGTGGCCGCCGTAGCCGAGCATGTGCGCCCACCGCCGCAACCTCAGCGGCTCGAACGGCGGAAGGCCGCCCAGCCACCAGCACGTACCGATCATGCGCAAGGTATGGCGCCGCACCGGCAGCAGCGCCAGGTCCCGTGCCCCATGGATCCGACCGTCCACGGCGCCGGCCGACTCGGCTCCCTTCGTCGCGTACTTCGCGACATACGCCGCGACGGCAGCCGCACTCAGCCGCTCCCCCGCACCGAACCCCGCGACCGGCCGCACGTCGAGTTGCGTACCGAACCGCAGCACGCGCCGCCCCACGACCTCCGCACCCGGCGAGACGAGCCGAACCCGCCCCACGGCCTCCCCCACCGCATCCGCCAGGAGATCCGTCGAGGCCCAGCCCGGCGGAGGTGTCGCCGGCCCGTCCGGACCATCCAGCCGAATCACGGCGTGAAAGTGGACCAGGCCGCGCCGCTGGTACTCGGCAACCTTGGCGTACGACAGCCGCACCACCTCACCGAGCCGCGTACGCGACAGCCCAGCTCGCCGGGCGAGTTCACGACGCAGCTCCAGCGCGAAGCGATGCCACAGCTCCCCGGCGCGCGCCTGCCACAGCACGGCTCCCGCGTAGTCGTAGCAGCACGGGCAGAGCGGTTCACCGAGCCGCGGATCACCGTCCACGTGCCTCGCATGGCACCCGACCGGCACCCCGTGCGGGCAGCAGTCCCCCGGCTTCCGGGGGCGGCAGGCGCGTACCCGCCCATCGCGCTCACGCCGCGTGTGCACCGGCCCGAAGCCCGGAGCGGTGAGGGTGGCGAACACCCGGGGGTGCCCGCCGACTACCTCTCCCACTCCCTTGCCGCCGACGAGTCCGGCCCGGACGAGTTGGTACGTGTCCGCGCGGTAGATCTGCGCGCAGGCCGGGCAGACCGTGGCCCGCCGGTTGCCGCACGAAATCAGGATCCGCCCGCCGTGTACCTCAGGTGCGTATGACAGCAGGGCCTCCCCCGTGTCCGTGTCGACAACGGTGGCGTTGCCGACCAGATGCACGGGATTGGTGCAACCGCCCAGCCGCACGATGTTGCGGCGCCACGCCTCGAAGCCGGCTTCCGATGCCCGCTCGACCAGTGCCATAACCCCCGCGGGCAGGGGCGTCGCCTGGCCGCTCATCGCGACTCCCCGAAGGCATGGCGCATCACCGTGGCGATGGCGTCCGGCCGGGTCTTGGCGCTGAACCGGAGCGTCGGGTCCGTCAGCCAGCACGCTGCCGCGTGTGCCGGGCAGAGTCGCTGTTCGACCTCATCCGTACCGACGAGGACGATCTCCTCTCGGCCGGCGCAGGTCGGTTGTTCCTCGTCGTGCAGCTCGCACCGCTGCCGAGGAGATTTGCGCGAACGATTCGCGGTGGACAAAGTGTGAGTACTCCCTTCTCTACGCATGTGGCGGATGGAGTGGGTTCCTGGCGGGGTCGGGTTTGGCGACTTCGCGCCCCGCCGGGAGCCCGTCTTGCTGTGGGTCGGAGGAGGCCGCCGGGCGGCGGCACGGATGACGTGCGCAGGCATGGCTCTCCCCTCCTTTCGACTCGGGTTGATCAGGAGGAGATGCCGCCGACGAAGCGGCTGACTCCGTCGAGGGCCGCTTGGACGACCGGCGCAGCGGCCGTCTCGGCGACGAGGAAGCCGAACGTTCCGCAGATCAGGAACTCGGCCCAGCGCAGGTAGCGGATGCGCAGCAGAAACCAGATCAGGAGGCCGAGGAGCAGCACGGCCGATGCGGTGACCAGCATGGCGCCCCCTCACCCCGCTCGCTTGTCGGTGATGCCGCCAAGGGCGTCGACCAGTTCCGGCAGTTGCGGCGTGAGGTGCGCGTACTCAGCCGCCACAGCCTCCGCGTCCGTCTCCGTGATCAAGTGGGAGCGAGCACGCTCCCATCCCTCACCCGAGGCCAGAACCGCGGTACCGGCCTGCTCGGGCCGTATCGCCTGAGCCGCCTTGAGGGCATCCGGGTTGAGGTCCCCCAACGCCATCTCCGCCGTGCCGGGGTCGGCCACCCGATGGCACACGCGCCCGCCGAGCTGGGCCCGCAGCGCCGTGACGCCCGGCCCCAGGTCGGAGCCGACACGCTGCCCGGCGACGACGAGGAACACCCCGAGCGCGGCACCGAGCTGGGCCAGACGGATCAGGGCCGTACCTGCCGCGTGCGCTTCGTCCTTCTCACTACGGCTCGCGATCAGGAACAGCTCCGCGATCTCGTCCACGATCACGACGACGGGGACGGGCCGCTTCGACTCCGGCAGACCCCAGATGTTGCGGACATGGGCTGCGCGGCAGACCACCATCCGATCAAGCGTCAGGTCGACGAGCGAGGCCAGCAGCTTGACCGCCTGCCTGCGGTTGGTCGCCAGTGCGGAGAGCCGGGGTCCGTAGAGGGACAGTTCCATGCCGCCCTTGCAGTCGATCCCGACCAGAGCCACAGGTTGCGGCGCCAGCCCGGCAACGAGCGCGTTGATCAGCGTCGACTTGCCGGACCGCGTGGCCCCGACGATGAGCCAGTGCGGCACGGCCCGCAGGTCGATGGCCCACTGAACGCCCGTCTCCAGCACGCCAACGACAACCCGGAGCAGTCGGCCGGGGCCCCGTTGCTGAGGTATCTGCGGTGCGCGCAGCGGATCGGCCGCCGAGGCGACGACGCGAACCACACCGGGCCTGTACGCAGTCGCCCGGACGGCGTGGACCTGCCACGCCTCAGCGATGGCGGGCGACGCCTTGGCGAAGTCCTCCGGCACCTGGCCAGGCAGCAGCCGCACCAGGAGCCAGAACCCGCCGGCTGTCGGACGTACCGCGCCACGACGAGGCACGCGCGGCAGGGGCGGCGGTGCCCCATTGCCGACGAGCCCGGAGACGACCGTCAGGGCTGCCTTGCGACTGATGGCCAGTCCGCAGCCAGCCATCAACGGCCTCCAGGTGCGGACGACTCGTAACCATGCTGCCGGGAAGCCGAGGCACAGCCACCAGGCCACGGGGAAGCGGCGGCGCAGTGCCGGGCCGGCGAGAAGCAGACCCGACACCAACGCAGCGGCCCCCACCAGGCCCCAGAGCGGCCACGGTTCCCCGCCGGAACCGGTGGAGGCGAATCTCATGCCGGCCCCGCCCCCTTCCCCGATGCAGCAAGGGGCTTGATCTCGGTGGCGCGGAAGGCGATCCCGTGCCGCCCCTCGTTCTCCCACGGGGTGGCGATCAGGTCCCGGACCTGTACCGGGATTCCCAACTGCACGCCGTTGGGCTCACCGACCACGGTGACGTTCACGACGTCCGCCGAGGTCCCGGCCATCAGACACAAGCCGACCTGGAACAGGGTCTTGCCGGTCTCGCGGTCCACGCGAAGCTGCCCGGTCTCCCGGTTCGCGATGCGCGGCGCGGGGGGAACGGCGCAGATGATCCCCGTGTACTTCGCGGTGTCGATCGGTAGTGCTGGCACTGCTGTCAACTCCTCTCAGCCGGTTGGCTCGTGGACCACCCACGAGCCTGCTAGACCACCCGTAGTACGGGTTGTCAACCCACTCAGAGATGAGAGAAGCTGAGCACGTCGGATTCCGTGGACAAACTGTCCACAGGTTCAAACACCGCTCCCCGACCTCGGCCGATGGAGAACCGCATGCCAACCGAGAAAGCCCAGGCCAAGTACCGTCAGATCGCAGAGCACCTGCGCCGCGGGATCTTGGAAGGCGAGTACCCGGCCGGCCAGCCGCTGCCCTCGGAAGAGGTGCTGGCGAAGCAGTTCGGGGTCACCCGCCCCACGGTTCGGCAAGGCATCGCGGAGCTGCGCGCAGCCGGGATGGTCGAGGTCATGATGGGCCGCGGCATGTTCGTCCGCTCCCCGCACACCCGCCCCAGCCTCACACGCCCCCGCGGCGTGCGCCGCGACGCGGACGGCCGCTACGTCGAGGCCGATGGACTCCGCTGGACCGACGCCGAGGGCGTCGCGATCACCCGCACAGACGCCCCCGTCGCCCTCGCAGACCTGCTCCGCATCCCCCCGGGCGAGCCGATGCTCACCTACGACGCGCTACAGACCGCGGATCACGGCCGGCTCCGCCAACTGCATCGCACCTACGTGCCGTTCTCAGTCCTGGTCGGCACGAAGTACGAAGAGGAGCCCCCGCCCCCGGCGCCGGCCCTCTATACGGCACTCGCCGAGCTGGGCCAAGCACTCCACTTCACAGAGCACGTCCGCACCCGCATGCCACTCCCCGACCAGGCCAACGCCCTCCGCCTCCCGGACGGCGTCCCGATGCTCCACATCCTCCGCACCACCCTCAACACCCAGGACAAGCCCCTCGCCCTGGAGGAGTTCCACCTCCCCGGCGACGACCTGGAACTCAGCTACCCTCTTCGCTGACCCCGGTCTGGCTCAGACTTTCTCTACGTCATCAAGGCGGCTCGCTACGGCTCGCCGCACAGCCCGGCTCCCCGGGCCACCGTTCCTGTCTCCGCCCCGCTCCGGCCCGGCCGCCGGCCCGTGCACGGCACGAGCCACGGAAGAGGGCGGGAGGGGCCACGCTTTGAAGTCGGTTGACGACATCGGGTAGTCTTCTCGGTGCACACAGCAAGGCTGGCGCTCATCGTCGTCGCGTACGCCGAAATCTGAGGTGGCCCCTCCGGGGGCGGGTAGGGTCAACTCTCCCTAAAGCAGATGGGTTACTGGCTGCTAGAAGGCAGGTTGGCGGTAGCGTGCCGTCGACTGCCCACCATCACCCTTGACCGGGAGCCACTCCGCGATGTCTGGCCTGACCGACGTGCCGCGCGAAAATGAACCCGAGACCGCTCACAGTCACGAATCGTGGGTGGGTGATGTCTTGCGTCACCTCGCATACGAAGACCAGCGGCTGTCCGAGGCGGACATACTCACTCCCATCCCCGAGGACTTCGTGTTGACCTGGGAGAGCGTAGACTCGATCCTCTCCGCCGCCTGGAAGACCGATAGAGAAGAACTCCAATGGGCCATGGGCGTCCAAATAGCCAGACAAGTCAGATACGACAGTGCCGGTGCATACGTCTTCCACCTTGGGTATGCGTCACCTGACCGATACAAACGGCACGTACGACTTGAGAATATTTTCACGGCGTATTCGGATTCCACCTGGGGTGACCTCGTTGAAGAGGTCATTGAATTTTTCAACGACCCAAAACAAGAGTATGGATGGAGTCTAGAGCCCGCTAAACAGAACGAGTACGCGAACAGCGTTATCACCTACCGGCGGGACCTCGCAACGGCGGAACGCCGCATACGCAGGGCTCTTCTGTCGCGGTGGCTCCGGCTGGTACCGCTTGTATTGATGCCGCTGGTTCTGGCAGTGGTCGGGTGGGGGAACCTGTGGCCGGAGGACGTGCCGGACCTGCGCACGTTCAACAGCGTGACCATATCGGTGATGCTGCTCCTGGTTGTGGTGTTCCTAGTCGGCTTTTTCCTGCGGGTGAAGGACAAGAAACACGGTGTCAGGTCGGTGTTCCTGCTCCGCAGAGATCTGGAGATCATTCATGACCGGTGGATCCTCAACGCCTCAAAAACGCGCCCGACGGCGGAGCGGCGGGACGGCTACCGGGAGCACATACCTCGGGTGATAGATCGATTGCGGCGCGATACACGGCTCTACCGGCGTATTCACAACTGGTTTCAATGGGGGGTGTTCTTCGCGTCGGTGGGGACCACGGCTACTACGGCTTTCTGGGAGACCCCGCAGCCGGGTAAGACAATCCTGATTGCACTGGGGTCATTCCTGGCGTTCGCCACCGCAGTGACGGGATATTTTAAGTTCCGTGAGCGGGCGTACAACCTTCAGCAGACCGCGGACCAGGTAGAGCAGCACGCCACGGCCTTCGATTTGGGGATTGCGCCGTACGCGGATGCGGACGCGGCGGTAAACCTGAAGAGATTTGCGGAGAACGTGGAGACGCTTCGGATGGAGCAACGCAAGCGGGAACAACAGTTGGAACAACCACATCAGGGGCAGGCAGACGTCATCTGACCGGCAGCAGGACGGCCGTCAGTAGGCCTTGGACTGACGGGACGCCGAATGACCCCGGTGAGGCTGGTTCGGCCGTCGATGACTGTTCCGTATAGAGCTACGGACCGGGAAGGCGTAGCCTGAGTTCGGCGATGAGGTCGTCCGCACGGTGAAGGCCGCGACCCGGGGCGCGACTAGGGTCGGCTGCCTCACCACCGAATGATTCGTGCCACTCGCGTGCCAGAACGGACGGGGACTCACGGGAACTCAGCGACAACACCGGAGCATGCGCGGGGTCATGGCCCAAGGCAGGTCTCCGCAGCTCACGTCGGCAACCGCCCAACCTCGCTCCTGAAGCGATGCTCCTGTGCGTTCCCGATCCGTGCCCGTAGCCCCGGTAAACCACAGTCAGCAGCGGACCGTTGAAGAGGCCGGAGGCCGGTGAGCAAGGCCAGCGCCCCAACGACCCCCGCAGGCACGGTGATTCCCAAGCTCATAGCCTCGCGCCCTCCCGGCGCCTTACGTTCGCTGTAGCGCCTTCCGCATCTCCTCGATCAGTGCCGTCCGCGATTGACGGGCGGATCGCCAAGCACGAACGTACTCCCGGGAGTCTGAGTCGTAGCCGGCAACGACCACGTCGTAGAATTCGAGTACAGAGAGCGTGGCACGACGCGCCTTGTCGACAAGCGTCCGTTCGGCCGCCAGCTCCAGTTGCTGCTGCGCCGCGTAGACGCCGTACTCGCCTATCGCTACGTGGCCCGTGCCTACATGTTCCGAGGAAGGTGCCGCCCGGGAGAACGCATCCCTGGCTGCCGAGAGAGCCGCCAGGTACTCCGTGAAGGCTGTGCGCAGCGCATCGCGATCTCGCTCCGACCTCTCGCGCCGCCAGCGGGCATGATCAGCAACCAGCGTGGCTGCAACACCAAGCACCGTACCCACGGCTGTCGCCAGAAGCGTCGACCACTGCATAAGCCCCCTGAAGATCCTCATTGACCGGGTCCACTTCCGTGCACCGTTGGACGGGGACCCATAGGGAACCACTGTTCAGTGCAGAAGAGCGCGAGGACAACCCACCTTGCCGGTCAGGGTCGGTCTACACATACGGGATTCAAGATCGAACCTCCGGTGGCGGTAAACACGCCACGATTCACATCCGTCAGCTCAGGTAAGGGGTGGCAGACCGGCCACGCAACTTGCCCCGACTGCCCCGACTACATCGAACGTAGCCACAACAATCAGTTGTCCTCTGCCCATCAATGCACTCCCTTCACTCTGTGTCCTACGGCTTCTGGAACGTACCAAGGCCAGACCTGCAAACCGCACCACAACCAGAGCCAAGACAGCCAGGGCGAGAGTTGCCATCTGAGTCGAACAGATGCTCCCTACCCCTTGCCTGAGCCGACGAGCACCCAATGGTACCCAATGCAGCAGCCTTGTCGGCAGTTCACATCACGTGGATCAACATGCTCGCACTCGAAGAGCGATAACCGTCAGCGTTGTTCTCCGCCGCTGAGCGGCTTGCCTGCCGTCGGCCGGGCTGCGGCGCTGGGGCGCCGGTCCCGGCCGACGGCAGCGCCGCTGATGTCTTTCTCTGCGTCGATGATGCGGTTCGAGCCGTCCGTCAGCAGCCTATACCGGTGGGACAGGCGTCGCTCTTCGCTACGCAGGTGACAAGGCCCCGTATGCCGGCCGCTGGTTGGTGAAGTGGAGCAGCATCGGCATACGGGACCCGTATCCGACCCGGGGATGGTCGGAGATCAGGGGATGCGGGCTATGCCGCGGGAGCGGATGGCGGTGCGTTGGGGTCGGTTGCTCGGTTGGCCATCTCGGCGGAGAGGCCCGCGGTGAGTAGGCAGGTCAGTAGCTCGGCTGCCGCTGGGCGGATCGGTCCGAGGCGTACTACTCCCTCGCCGCGGACGTTCACGTCTGCCTTGAGGGCCGGGAAGTCTGTCTCCAGGCCGAGGGCCGTCAGCGTCTCAGCCAAGGCGTCGACGCTCTTCCTCGACTCCGCCCAGCCGCGAACGTACGGGACACCGGGCGTCAGATCCTCGGCGCGCTTGGCGCACACGCCTCGCGGGTCAGTCACGGGTTCCTCCTCTCTCCGGTGCTTGGGGGCGTCGCACCACGCGGGTCCTGATCGCATGTCAGGGCCAGGCGCAGCAGCTCCGCCAGGCGCTCCGCCGTCTCCGGGGAGATGCGGCCGAGTTCGATGAGGCCGTGGCCGAAGGCGTTGAGGTCTGCGCGGAGGTAGGGGAAGTCCCGCTCCATGCCGGCCGCGATCAGGACGTCGCGGAGGGCTGAGACCGCGTTGCGGGCTGCATACCACTCCTGGCTTTCGATCGGGGACCAGCGGGCCGCCTCGTCGTCCGGGCTCTCATGCTCGCTGGGCATCGGCGGGCGCCTCCACGTCGGCGTGGATGTCCTGGTACTCCTGCCGATAGCGATCGGCGCGCGAGACCAGAGCGGCGGTCGCCACGAACATCGCAGCGAGCGCGGCCGTGCGCGCGATCGTGGCCTCCGGGCGGTGCATCGGTGCCCGCAGCCAGGCGTAGCGATCGCCTGACAGCGGCATTGGGCCCGGGACGACCACCGTGGAGCCCTTGCTCAGGTAGCGGTACTCCGGTGTTTCCGTCGTCTCGTGCTTGACCATGCGCTCGAAGCGCTCGCGGGAGCGCGACGGCAGGAAGAAGCCCGTCTGCCGGGACGCCCAGTCGACCATCACAGGGCCGAGCGGCATCGCGCACCGGTCGAGCTGTTCGTAGGTCTCCATGCCCACGCGCTCTTCGATCACGACCACGTCGAAGTAGCGGCCGGCGGGCAGGGCGTATGGGTGGCGCGGGTCGGCGGTCCACACCAAGCGGCAGTCCACCGGATCGTCGGCGGTCGCTGCCAGCCAGGACATTCCGCGCTTCGTCATCATCTCCACGTCGACCCACTTCGGTTGGGCATCCTGCGGCGTGATCGCCGCCGTGTGACCACCCTCCTCCGGCTGCCCCTGAGCTGGGCAGATGACGAGAGGTGACGTGGGGTGACGACCCCTCCGGGAGCACGTCACCCCGGTGTCGCCTCGGTTCCGGCAGGGATCTCTCCTTACGGGAAGACACAGGCGTCTCACGTTCCGTACATTCGGAGCGGGAATGCCGTACAGCTTCGGCCCGAGCCGGGAGTGGATCCACACGAGCACCGACCAGCCCTTCGGCCATTTGCTCCGTGCTGCGCGACAGCGGCGGGGCTGGGGGCAGGTGCGGCTGGTACGCGAGATGCGACGGATTGCCGCCGGCCGAGGGGGCACGCTTCCGCAGGACGCCAGCGTGAAGCGTCGCATTGCGAGCTGGGAGAACGGCCACAGCATCCCGGACGAGTTCTACGGCCCGCTGATCTGCGAAGCGCTCGGCGTGAGTGCTGCGGAACTCGGGCTGAACCACCTGGCCGGCCAGGACGCCCGGTTACTGGACGCTCACTACCCACCGACCCCGGAGGACGCCTTCCGCGCAGTCGGCATGCTGTGGCGGGCAGACCTTAACGGCTACGAACCGCTGATCCTCTCGGAAGCTCAGCTACCCACGTGGAACGAAGCGTCGTTGCGCTGGCTGGTGGCTCCGGAGCCGTCGTTTCCGAGCCGTCCCGGGTCGGACAACGTGCAAGTGGGCCTCGCTGACGTCGCCATGGTCAAGTCGACAGCCGACGTCTTCGCTCAGTTTGACGACCGCTTCGGCGGGGAGCACGCGCGCCAGGCCGTCGTGCAGTACCTCAGCCGGGACGTGGCGCCGCTGCTGACCGGCACATACACGGAGGGGGTCGGCCGTGCCCTGTTCTCCACCGTGGCGGAGGCGACGCTCCTCGCCGGATGGATGTCGTACGACGCCTGCCATCACGGCCTTGCGCAGCGGTACTTCTTGCAGGCTCTACGCCTGGCCCAGGACGGGGACGATCGCCGTCTCGCCGGAAGCATCCTGTCCGCCATGAGCCACCAGGCGACGTTTCTCGGCAACTTCATAGAGGCCGCGACGCTCGCCCGTGCCGCGCGTATGGGAATCTCCCGCGTCGCGACTCCGACGCTCATGGCTCAGTTCCACGCGATGGAGGCCCGTGCCCTCGCCCGTACGGGAGACACGCGCGCTTGCGAACTTGCCCTCGCGGAGGCGACCAAGGCCCTGGAGAGCCGGAACAGCGGCGAAGAGCCAGAGTGGATCACGTACTTCGACGAGGCCGAACTCGCCGCCGAGGCCGCTCACTGCTTCCGGGACGTGAACCGTGCCCGTCAGGCTGTAGGCCACGCCCAGAACGCCATGAGCGGCAGCCACGTCCGCAGCGACTTCTTCGCGACGATGGTGCTCGCAGACGCGCACGCTCGGGCCGGGGAAGTGGAGGAAGCCTGCCAGGTGGCCATGGGAGCGCTGGACCTCGGTGAGCAACTGAAGTCCTCGCGGTGCGTCAGCTACCTGGCGGAGTTCCGACAGAGCCTCGCTGCGGCCGGCGACAGTGCGGCAGTCCGAGACTTCCACGCGCAGGCCGAGGAGCATCGGCTGTGGGCAGCCGCAGCCGGTCAGGTCGCCCAGTGACGGTCAGAAGGGCTGCCAGTCCCGGCGGCTGCCGCCGGTCCGGATGTCGCGTACGCGCCGTGGGAACTCCTCCGCGGCCCGCTCGTTCGTCGTGACCTGCTGTCCGAGCCACAGCGTCATCATCAGCTCGCGGACGTCGGCGAGCACTTGGTATCCGGGCCAGTTCATGAGGTCGAAGCCGTAGCGGTGGACGAACTCCTCGTACTCCGCGCGCGTGTGCCAGCCGAAGCGCTCGTAGTAGAGCGCCGTGAGCACCAGGTCCCACTCGCGAGGCGCGAGCGAGAAGCCGTCGAGGTCGATGAGTACCGCGTGCCCGTCACGGTGGCGGAGGATGTTCCCCACGTTGGCGTCCCCGTGGATCATCCCGAAGGGGAGTACGAAGTCCAGGCGGTCGTACTCCTTGTTCAGCTCGCCGGCCCGCGTCTCCAGGAAGGCCCGGTCCTCGTCCGCGATGCCGTTCAGGCGCCGCACCGAGGCCCATACCCTGGCGAAGGGGTCGTAGTACGGGAGCCTCAGGTCCTCCGGCTCCTCCAGCCAGTGCAGCGTCTTCAGCAGGTCGGCCAGCTCGCCGAGGGTCGCGTACTCCGTACGGTCCTGGTCGCTCTCCCAGAACGTGACGACGCGGCCGTCTACGGTCTGCGGCTGGCTCACGCCGGGCAGGACACGAGTCGCGGGGAAGTCCTGCTCCCGCAGCCAGCGAGCGACGCGGACCACGCGCTCCATGGCGTCCAGGCTGTCGGGATCACGGGCGATACGAACGATTACCGGAGCCGCCGACAGCCGGAAGACGGCGTTCGAGCCCAGCCGCAGCAGCTTCGCGTCCGCGGGATCGAGCCCGGCCGCAGCGCAAGCCTCCCGGAGCACGGCCCCCGCGCTCTCCGCGGTGAACTCCTCGGCTGCGTGCGACTCTTCGCCGTTGCCCGAGATCATGCCTCCGACGATACGGGGCACCCCGGGGCCCGGACAGGCCGCTCACGTAATAGGGGCGTAATGATCTTCCAAAGGCCACCAGCCGTACAGGGCTCCCCCGCTGGTCAGAGGCCCGTGCCCCTCCTCGCTCCCCCGGCCTCCGGAGCCGTGTGCGCAGGTTCGAATCCTGCCGGGGGCACCCACAGATGGTCGCATGATCCATGCGACCATCCATTTCTTTCTCCCTGGTGTCGTGTGACCTGCGGTTCGTCGCGTCCTTCCAGCTTGGTGAGCTGGTAACTGTCTCGTGAGCGCCTTGTGAGACGGCGTTGATGGTGTCGCTCGTCAGCGTGATGCGGCACGTGGCTTCGTTGATCGTCCGGTCGTAGTGGATTTCCAGACGGAGAGCCTCGAAGAGCCGGCGTGATAGCTCGTCCGGGAGCACAGCAAGATCAATTGGTGTGACCGGGAGCCGGCTGAGTAGATCGGGGTTGGGTGCCCGGTGCGCCTCGTCCTCCAAGGCGGCGAGTTGCTCTTTGATGCCTTCGCGTTCGGCTCGGAGTTCGGCACGACGCTCGTTGAGGTCACGGATGAATTCTTGGTCCGGCCCGTCGATGAGTTCCATGTTGCGCAGGAGTCGCTTGCTCTTGGCATCGGTGTCGCTGATGGCTCCACGCAAGGATTCGAGGCGCTGTTGGCGTTCCTGTCGCTGTGCCGCGTCGAGCGTGCGCAGGTCGCGGTCGAGCAGGTAGTGCCGGGCTCTGCCGAAGACCTGAGTGGCCAGGAAGTCGTTAAGCCCGTGGAGGAGGCTGTCCTCGCGGACCCAGAAGCTGGGCGGATGCCCTTCAGGGCGGTACTGCTTCTTCGGGGTGCACACGTAGTACGCCGTCCCGATCTCGGCATGCGGGGTCTTGCCGAAGTAACGTCGTCCGCACACGGTGCGGATCACATAGCCACGCAGGGGGTAGACCCGCTTGGTGTCCGGATGCGAGTTCGCGCCTGCGGAGGCGCGGGGGCGCTGCCGGCCCTCGCCGATCTGCTGAGCTTGGACGAAGGATTCCAGATCGACCGGGGTCGCCTGGGGCGGTCCCAGCCACGGTGGGCGGGTAACTGAGCGATCGGCAGGAATCCGGCAGCGCGGAGGCTGGCTCCGGTCTCTCCCGGCTCGTAACAACTGCAGGAACAGCCGACTTCTGTACAACGACCGGGCACCTTCCGCCGAAGGCGAGGGGGTGGACCGGACGATGCATGGGCGTGGTCGGCGTGACTGCACATGCGGCACGTGTGTTGGGTGGAGGTGATCAGCCTCCGGTAGCCGAGCGCGCGGGCTGCGCGCCAGGCCTGTCGCCGAGGATGAGCCATACGGTGCCGGTCGCGGTCAGGACGCGGCGCAGTTCGGTGAAGGTCTCCCGTAGGTGGTCGATGCAGCTGGTGAGGGTGGGTTCGAGGCCGTGCTGGCGGTCGTGCCGCGTGGCGGCGCCCCGGCTGCAGCGGCGCTGTCCGGTCGGCTCGGTACGGGCGGCGGGTGGGCGGGGGGGGGGGGCAGTCGGGTTGGCCGCCGTTCCATGCGCCGGTGGCGTAGTCGCGCAGCCGCCAGTAGGGCGGGGAGGTCACGACGCAGTCGATGACCTCGTCCGGCACCGTTCGCACGCGGGACCGAAACCCTGGACAAGCTCGCCCGCAAGCTGCACGCCTACCACCAACTCGCCCGCACGACGGGACTGACCACCCCCGTGCTGGTGTGGCTGCCCAGCGCGCCCCGGGAAGCAGGAGCGCGCACTGCCCTGGCCGCGGCCCACCACACCCTCCCCGACCTCGATCTCGTTCCCGTCGCCACCACCAACACTCCCGCAACGCCGGCAACGCCGCACGACCCGGCCGCCGCCCGCTGGCTCCCCCTGGACAACTCACCACGCGGACGGCTGCCCCTGGCCGCCCTCACCCACACCTGGCCGCACCTGCCCGCCGTATCCGCACCCGACCCCACGGACACCACGAGCCTCGACGGCGACCTCTACCCCCCGCCGCCCATGCCCCCGAACTGACCCCATACCCCCGGACAGCAGTTCCTGCCCGGCACCTGGAACGACGTCATCGCCCCCCCGTCGCCGCGCGGCGACGCCACGCCCAGCCCGTACAACCTCCACGACGCGATCTACACCTACAACAACGCCGAGTGGTACGTCTCCGACGTCCTCGCCCAGGCCGCCCAATACCAGGCCCCCGCCACCATCGGCGGCGACAACGACGCCAGCCCGGCCGCCCTGAAAGCCATCGCCTACGCCGAAGGACAACTCGGCCTGCCCTACCTCTGGGGCGGAGACGGACCTGCCGCCGGAGAAGACGGCTTCGACTGCTCCGGCCTCACCCGCGCCGTCTGCCAGGCCGCCGGCATCACCATCTCCCGCGTCGCCCACGACCAGTTCAACGCCGGGCCCCGCATTCCGACCGACGAACTCAAGCCCGGCGACCTCGTCTTCTACGGAACCCCCACCAACATCCACCACGTCGGCATCTACGTCGGCCAAGGGCAAATGATCAACGCGCCGAGACCCGGATCACTCATAGAAATCGCACCCTGTCGATACAGCGGAGACGACTACGCGGGAGCAACCCGGCCGTCCGAACAGGATTCTGTAGTTTCCGAGCGGAGATGTCGTTGTCCTGGTGATTTGTCATCTACTTGTGACCTGCCGCTGCTGACCCGGCAGCGCACGTGTCGGATTCGCGCTGCATCGCGTCCTGAACGGCGATGTTCCTTCGTTCGTGGGGTTCGACACCACTCGGTCCGGCTCTCGCTGTGATCGCTCCCGTAGGTGGGGTCTCAGCGGTCGGGACCCCTCCCACGCAGGTCCCGCTATAAGGGGGCTATGAGACAACCTGTGCCCCTAGCCGCTGCCGTGGCCGCTGTCGTGCTGGCCGTCGGTGGCTGTTCCGATGGCGGCGGCTCCGCCAGCGACGACAGGTCTGCGGCCACACGTTCACGCACGCCCACGTCGGGAGAGGAGTCGTCTCCCGGGCCGAGCCCGAGAAGCTCCAGCCCTGCCCCGACCGACATCGGCGTTGAGGATCTCGCCGGGGGCTGGATGCCGGTCGGTACTGACGACGGTGTCTACACCCTCATCATCGACAAGAACGGAGACGCCGACTCAGTCGGCAGCCCCGGGCCGTATTCACCTCTCGGTGAGGACGAAACCTGCTTCGGCTCCATTAAGGAGGATGAGGAAGGGTTCAAGGTGAAGCTGGACTGCCACAGTCTCGACGATCTCAAAGGTGCCGGGCGACCTTACCGGGGCACGGCCACCGTCGAAGCTCTCACGTCGGCGGATCCTCTTGGGAACTGCGACGAGGGCCCGGGCGTATTGGCCATCACATGGGACGACGCGGATCAGGAAGCCCTGTGCCGGGTCGGGGACGCCTGACAGGTTCTTGACCCTAGTGGGGGCCGGTCATGACGGGCACGCAGCTCACTCCCGGCGACCCGCGGCACGTCGGGCGCTACACACTGCTCGGCAGGCTCGGGGCCGGTGGCATGGGGGTGGTGTACCTCGGCGCGGACGAGCAGGGGCGGCGGGTGGCGGTCAAGGTGATGCGGCAGGAGTTCGCCGACGACCGGCAGTTTCGGGTGCGGTTCGCCCGGGAGGCGGCCGCGCTGCGGGCGGTGGCGAGCGCGCACATCGTGCGGGTGCTGGAGACCGGAGGCGAGGACGCACGGCCCTACCTGGTCACCGAGTACGTGGCAGGCGAGCCGCTGGCCTCACGGGTCGCGGAGCACGGGCCCTTCGGCCCGAACGTCGGCCTACGCCTGGCCCGGGACCTGGCCGCCGCGATGGCCGACATCCACGCCGCCGGGATCGTGCACCGCGATCTGAAGCCGGCGAACGTGCTGCTGGCCCCGCAGGGGCCGAAGGTCATCGACTTCGGGATCGCCCAGATCGCCGACGCCACCGCGCTCACCCGCACCGGGATGGTCCTCGGCACCCCCGGCTACCTGGCCCCCGAGCAGATCACCGGTGGTGTACAGGGGCCCGCGGTCGACGTGTTCACCTGGGGTCTGACCGTCATCTTCGCGACCACGGGCCGCCCGCCGTTCGGTACGGGACCGGCAGAAGCCGTGCTGTACCGGGTGGTGCACGCCGACCCGGACGTGGCGGGCGTACCGGAGCGTCTGCTGCCGGCGATCGTCGCGGCGCTGCACAAGGACCCGGCCCTGCGGCCC
>NZ_JACBXC010000260.1 GCF_013870535.1 Streptomyces phytophilus
CAGCCGCAGGATGCCCGCGGCGAGCGCCATGGCGGCGCCGATGGCGAGCACGGCGATCACGTTCTTCGACTGGCGCTGCTTGACGAAGGAGATGACCCCGCCGAGCAGGAAGAGCCCCACGAAGATCAGCAGTATCGACAGGCCGTTCATTACAGGGCGCCCTTGGTCGACGGGATGCCGGTCTGCCGCGGGTCGATCTCCGAGGCGTAGCGCAGCGCGCGGGCCAGCGCCTTGAACTGGCACTCCACGATGTGGTGCGCGTTGCGCCCGTACGGCACGTGGACGTGCAGCGCGATCTGCGCCTGGGCGACGAACGACTCCAGGATGTGCCTGGTCATCGTCGTGTCGTAGTCGGCGCCGATCATCGGGGCCATGCCCTCGGGCTCGGTGTGCACCAGGTACGGGCGGCCGGAGAGGTCGACGGTGACCTGGGCCAGCGACTCGTCCAGCGGCACGGAGGCGTCGGCGAACCGCACGATGCCGCGCTTGTCGCCGAGGGCCTGCCGGAAGGCGGCGCCCAGGGCCAGCGCGGTGTCCTCCATGGTGTGGTGGCTGTCGATGTGCAGGTCGCCGTCGGTCTTGACGGTGAGGTCGAACAGGCCGTGGCGGCCCAGCTGGTCGAGCATGTGGTCGAAGAAGCCGACGCCCGTCGACACTGAGACCTCGCCGCGGCCGTCGAGGTCCAGCTCGACGACGACCGAGGTCTCCTTCGTGGTGCGCTCGACGCGGCCCACGCGGGTCATGAGTTGCTCTCCTTCTTCAGCGCGCGCACCGCATCGAGGAACGCGTCGTTCTCCGCCGGTGTGCCTGCGCTGACGCGCAGGAAGCCGGGCACGCCGTTGTCCCGGACCAGCACGCCGGCGTCCAGCAGCCGCTCCCACGCGGCGTGCGCGTCGGGGAAACGGCCGAACTGGACGAAGTTGGCGTCGGACTCGGTGACCTCGCACCCGAGCGCGGTCAGCTCCGACACCAGCCGGTCCCGCTCCTGCTTGAGCTGTTCGACGTACTGGAGCAGGGTATCGGTGTGCTCCAGGGCGGCGAGCGCGGTGGCCTGGGTGACGGCGGACAGGTGGTAGGGCAGCCGCACGAGCTGCACCGCGTCGACCACGGCGGGGTCGGCGGCGAGATAGCCGAGCCGCAGGCCGGCGGCGCCGAACGCCTTGGACATCGTGCGGGTGAGGACCAGCCGCGGGCGGCCCTCGATCAGCGGCAGCAGCGACGGGCGGTGGCTGAACTCGCCGTACGCCTCGTCCACCACGAGCATCGACGGCCTCGCCGCCTGCGCGGCCTCGTACAGCCGCAGGACCGTGTCGCGTTCGACGGCGGTGCCGGTGGGGTTGTTCGGCGAGCAGACGAACACCACGTCGGGTCGGTGCTCGGCGATGGCGCGCTCGGCGGCGTCGACGTCGATGCTGAAGTCCGCACGCCGCGGGCCGGAGAGCCAGCCGGTGCCGGTGCCGCGGGAGATGAGGGCGTGCATCGAGTACGACGGCTCGAAGCCGATGGCCGTGCGGCCGGGGCCGCCGAAGGTCTGCAGCAGCTGCTGGATGACCTCGTTGGAGCCGTTGGCCGCCCACACCTGCGCGGTGCCGACCTCGTGCCCGGCGGTGCGCGACAGGTAGCGCGCCAGCTCGGTGCGCAGCTCGGCCGCGTCCCGGTCGGGGTAGCGGTTGAGGTGGCGGGCGGCCTCGGTGACGCGCTCGGCGATGCGCCGGACCAGGGGCTCGGGCAGCGGGTACGGGTTCTCGTTGGTGTTCAGCCGGACGGGCACGTCGAGCTGGGGCGCGCCGTACGGGGACTTGCCGCGCAGCTCGTCGCGGACGGGCAGCTCGTCGCTCGCGGTCGGGGGGCGGGTCACAGCTCCGGCACCTTCCAGTCGAACCTGGCCTTCAGCGCGGCCCCGTGGGCGGGCAGGTCCTCGGCCTCCGCGAGGTTGACCACGTGCGCGGCGACCTCGGCGAGGGCGTCGCGCGTGTAGTCCACGACGTGGATGCCCTTGAGGAAGGACTGCACGGACAGGCCCGAGGAGTGGCAGGCGCAGCCGCCGGTGGGCAGCACGTGGTTGGAGCCGGCGCAGTAGTCCCCCAGGGAGACCGGGGCGTACGGGCCGACGAAGATCGCGCCGGCGTTGCGCACCCGGGCGGCGAGCGCGGCGGCGTCGGCCGTCTGGATCTCCAAGTGCTCGGCGGCGTAGGCGTCGACGACGCGCAGGCCGGCCTCCAGGTCGTCCACGAGCACGATGCCGGACTGCCGCCCGGCCAGCGCGGCGGTGACCCGCTCGACGTGCCGGGTCGCGGCCACCTGCGTCTTCAGCTCGCCCTCGACGGCCTCGGCGAGCAGCTCGGAGGGCGTGACGAGGACGGCGGCGGCCAGCTCGTCGTGCTCGGCCTGGCTGATGAGGTCCGCGGCGACGTGCGCCGGGTCGGCGGTGTCGTCGGCGAGGATGGCGATCTCGGTGGGGCCGGCCTCGGCGTCGATGCCGATACGGCCCTTCAACAGGCGCTTCGCGGCGGCCACATACACGTTCCCCGGGCCGGTGACCAGGTCGGCGGGAGCGCACTCCCCGGTCCCGTACGCGAACATGGCGACGGCCTGCGCACCTCCGACGGCATACACCTCGTCCACGCCGAGCAGGGCGCAGGCGGCGAGGATCGTCGGGTGCGGCAGGCCGGCGCCCCACGAGTTCGGCACGTCCTTCTGCGGGGGCGAGGAGACGGCCAGCGACGGCACGCCCGCCTCCTGGGCCGGCACCACGTTCATCACCACGGACGACGGATACACGGCCTGGCCGCCCGGCACGTACAGCCCGACGCGGGCGACGGGCAGCCAGCGCTCCGTGACCGTCCCGCCGGGGACGACCCGCACCGCGGTGTCGCTCCGGCGCTGCTCGCGGTGGACGATGCGGGCGCGGCGGACCGACTCCTCCAGCGCGGCGCGCACCTTCGGGTCCAGCTCGGCCAGCGCGCGCGTCAGCGCCTCCGCGGGCACCCGGAGCCGCTCCAGCGTCACGCCGTCGAAACGCTCTGTGATCTCGATCACCGCCGCCGTGCCGCGATGCCGGACGTCCTCGCACAGCGGGCGCACCTTCTCCAGGGCGGCCTCGACGTCCAGCTCGGCACGGGGCAGCAGGTCGCGGTCGATGCCGCCGCCTGCGTCGGAAGCGGCGGCGGGGCCGCGCAGATCGATTCGGGAGATCACGTGTCCAAGTCTCTCAGACGGCCCGGGCGCCCGGCCCGGTTGTCCACAGGCTGGACCGCAAATTCGTCACTGTCAGTACGTGGTACTAGCGTTCAGTGTGCCGTCCCGAGGGGAATCAGAGCCGTACGGGACGGACGCGGGCAGAGCAGGGGAGCGTGTCGTTGACCGCTGTACAGCACGACCGGGCGGAGGCGCCCGAGGACCTTTCGGCGACGGAGCGAGGGCTGTGGCACGCCTTCCAGGAGGGAGCGACATTCGATCTGCGTTCGCGAGATCCCGGGCACAACGACCCGGCCGGACTGCACGTCTGGGGGCCGGAGCGCAGCGTACGCGCCTCCTTACTCGCCCGGCTCCTGCTGCACGGCCCGCCGGCCCGCCCCGGCCGGGTGTCGTCCCTGAAGCTGGCCGGCGCGTACGTCACCGGCACGCTCGACCTCTCCGGCGGCCGCGTCGAGCCGTACGTGGAACTGCGCAACTGCCGCTTCGAGAACGAGCTGCTGCTGCCCGAGTGCTCCTTCGCCACGCTGCGCCTGGTGGAGTGCTCGGTCCCGCGGCTGGAGGGCGCCCGGCTGACCACGAGCGGGGACCTGCACATGCCCCGCTGCACCGTCGACGGCGGCATCCGGCTGACCGACGCGCACATAGGCACCGACCTGCTGCTCAGCCAGCTGACCGTCGGCCGTGACCGGCGCGGCGTGGCGATCGCCGCCGACGGCATCACCGTCGGCCAGGACCTCCAGGCCGATCTGCTGCAGGCGCACGGGGAGATGCGGATGCGCGGCGCGACCGTCGGCGTCTCGCTCAACCTGAACGGCAGCGTCCTGCGCAACCCGTACGGCAAGCGCGCGCTCAACGCGCCGCAGCTCACCGTCGAGCGCTCGCTGCACATGGGCCCGGCGGCGGTCCCCGAGGCGGCGACGGGCGGAGCCACGCCCCCGTACGGCATCAGCGGCCACACCCCGCCGCGCGGCACGCGGATGCAGCGCTTCGAGTGCCACGGCGGGCTGCGGCTGGACGACGGCCGCTTCGGCGACTCCGTCGACCTCGACGGCGCGCGCTTCGTGATGGATCCGGAGCAGGAGATGTCCATGCGCCGGATACAGACGCCGGAGCTGCGGTTCATGGGGCGCGAGCCGGAGGGCGGCAAGGTGGTGCTGTCCGGCGCCCGGGTCGTCAACCTCCGCGACAAGTACACGAGCTGGCCGGGCCCCGGCCGGCTGGCGATGGCCGGCTTCTTCTACGAGCACCTCATACCCGTCGGCGCCTTCCCGCTGGTGCACCGGCTGGAGTGGGTCGAGGCCGCGACCCCGGAGTTCTCCCCCGAGCCGTACGAGCTGCTGGCCGCCGTCCTGCGCAACACCGGCGAGGACCACGACGCCCGCGAGGTGATGCTCGCCAAGCACCGCAGGCAGCGCGAGACGCTGCCGCTGACCGGCAAGGCGTGGGGCCTGCTCCAGGACTGGACCGTCGCGTACGGCTACCGCCCCACCCGCGCCGTGGTGTGGATGGCGGTGCTCTGGGCGGTCGGCTCGCTGTACTTCGCGCAGCAGGAGCCGCGCGCGCTGCGCCCCGGCGAGGGACCCGAGTGGAGCCCGCCGCTCTACGTGCTCGATCTGCTGCTGCCCGTCATAGACCTGGGGCAGGACAACGCCTGGCACCAGTCGGGGCATTACCAGTGGACGGCCACGGTGCTCGTGCTCGCCGGCTGGGTGCTCGCCACCACGGTGGCGGCCGGCGTCTCCCGTGCGCTGCGCCGCCAGTGAGGTACCGGCCGGGACCGTTAGGATCCGCCTGTGACCACCGCACGCCTTCCCCTCTTCCCGCTGAACGCGGTGCTGTTCCCGGGCCTCGTCATGCCCTTGAACGTGTTCGAGGAGCGGTACCGGGCGATGATGCGCGACCTGCGCAAGCTGCCCGAGGCGGAGCGGCGGTTCGGCGTGGTGGCGATCCGCGACGGCCGCGAGGTCGCGCCCACGGGACCCGGCCTGCCGGACCAGACCTCGCTGCCCGAGCGCGGCCCCGCGGCGGGCTTCGGCACCGACCCGATGCAGGCGTTCTACGGCGTCGGCTGCGTCGCGGACGCGGCGACGATCCGGGAGAAGGACAGCGGCGGGTACGAGGTGCTGGTCACCGGCACCCGTCGGTTCCGGCTGCTGTCGGTGGACGCCTCGGGCGAGTATCTGACCGGTGAGGTCGAGGCGCTGCCGGAGGAGTCGGGCGAGGGCGCGGGCGTGCTGTCCGCGGCGGTCGTACGGGCCTTCAGGACGTACCAGAAGAGGCTGGCCGGCGCCCGCGAACGCTCCCTCGGCGCGGCCACGGAGCTGCCGGACGAGCCGTCGGTGCTGTCGTATCTCGTCGCCGCGGCGGCGGTGCTGGACACCCCGTCGAAGCAGCAGCTCCTCCAGGCACGGGACACGGCGGCCCGGCTGTCGGCGGAGCTGAAAATCCTGCGGCGCGAGAGCGCGGTGCTGGGTAAGCTCCCGTCGCTGCCCGCGGTCGACCTGACGCGGCACCCGACGAGCCCCAACTGAGCCCCCGCCCCCTGCCCGGACCCCTTTCCCATGGCCAAGAAGAAGCAGACCGGGTCCACCCCGGCCACGGTGGCGCTGACCAAGGCCGGCGCCGCGTTCACCGTCCACGCGTACGCCCACGACCCCGCCGCCGCGTCGTACGGCGAGGAGGCGGCCGAAGCGCTCGGCGTCGACCCGGGCCAGGTCTTCAAGACCCTGGTCGCGGAGGTCGACGGCGTGCTGACCGTCGCGATCGTGCCCGTCTCCGGCGCCCTGGACCTCAAGGCGCTGGCCGCGGCGGCCGGCGGCAAGAAGGCCGTGCTGGCGGACCCGGCGCACGCCGAGCGCACCACGGGCTACGTCCGCGGCGGCATCTCCCCGCTGGGCCAGCGCAAGCGGCTGCCGACGGTGCTGGACTCCTCGGCCGCCGGGCGGCCGACGGTCTGCGTCTCCGCGGGCCG
>NZ_JACBXC010000261.1 GCF_013870535.1 Streptomyces phytophilus
GCCGCCCGCCGCGGACAGGGCGGTGACCCGGAACCGGTCGGGGTTGCGCAGCACGATGTCGACGGCCTGGGTGCCGATCGAACCGGTCGAGCCGAGGACGACGATCTCGCGGGGGCCGTCGGCGGCGGTCGCGGGACGCAGGTGCGGGTCGGCCAGCGGAGCGGCGGGGGTCTCGGTCATCGCCCCATTGTGACCGCTCAGCTCCGGCGCGGCGCAGACGCCCTCTCGATGCCGTCCCCCGGCCCCTCCCCGGCCGGGCCGCCGCCCGCCCCCGGGGTGCCGGCGGGGACGGTCGCGGCGCGCGGGCGCCGGGGGCGGCTGCTGATCACGGCGTACGCGGCGAGCACGACGCAGGCCGGGACGATGACGGTCTCGGGCACGTGGACCAGGGAGAGCCCGGTGGCCAGCAGGATGATCGCCAGCACCCAGCGCAGCACGGCACCCGGGGCGCGGGTGGAGAGCACGGCGCCGACGAGCACGCCGGGGATGGCCCCGAGGAGCAGTACCGCGGCGAGCCCGAGGCTGGCGTCGCCGACGATGAAGTGGCCGGCGGCCGCGGCGGCGACGATCGGGATGGCCTGGACGAGGTCGGTGCCGACGAGGTGGTTGGCCTTGAGCCGGGGGTGCACGAGCATCAGCATCACGATGATCAGCGAGCCGGAGCCGACGGAGGTCATGCCGACGACGAGGCCGCCGACGAGCCCGATGAGCAGCGTGGGCCCGGGCCGTACCGGCACGTGGGCGTCCTCGGTCTTCCCGCCGTCCTGCGCGGCGCGCCGCCGGTCCAGCATCATCCGGGCGAGCATGCCGGTGACGGCGAGCAGCAGGGCCGCGCCGATGACGATCTTCACCCGGCTCTGCAGGTCCTCGCCCTCGCCGAGGAACTGCAGCAGAAAGGCGCCGCAGAACGCGGCCGGTACACCGGTGGGCAGCAGCCAGCGCACCACGTCCCAGCGGACGGTGCCCGCCTTCTGGTGCACGGCGGCGCCGAACGGCTTCATGAACACGGAGGTCGCCAGGTCGCTGCCGATGGCCTGGGTGGGGTTGACCCCGAAGACCGTCACCATGATGGGGGTCATGAGGGCGCCGCCGCCCATGCCGGTGAGGCCGACCATGCAGCCAACGAGGGCTCCGGCCACGACCATCGACCACGAAAAGTCCATAGACATCGATACTAGGGATTTCCTATCGGGATGCTAGGGATAGCCTTCAGTCAATTGGACCCCCGAACCGTGAGCTGCGCCACTCGGAAGCGCCGCCTTGACAGGCAACCATTTGGTTGCCAATCTGCTGCGCAGAGGTGGTGACCATGGACGACGTCTTCAGGGCGCTCGCCGACGGCAGCCGCAGAGAGCTGCTGGACCGCCTCGACGAGCGGAGCGGCCAGACCCTGCGGGAGTTGTGCGCGGGGCTGGAGATGAGCAGGCAGGCGGTGAGCAAGCACCTGGCGGTGCTGGAGTCCGCCGGCCTGGTCACCGCCGTACGGCGCGGCCGGGAGAAGCTGCACTACCTGAACCCCGTGCCGATCCACGAGCTGGCCGACCGCTGGATCCGCCGGTACGAGCGCGGGCGCCTGACGGCCCTGTCCGCGCTCAAGCAAGCGCTGGAAGGACATTCCGTGAACAAGCCCGCGTTCGTCTACACGATCTACATCGAGACCACGGCCGAGCGGCTCTACGAGGCGCTGACGACGCCCGAGTTCCTGAAGCAGTACCACGGCGGCTGGGCGCCCCGCTCCGACTGGCAGGCCGGCTCCACCGTGTACTGGCCCCTGGAGGAGAACGGCGAGCCCCAGGACCTGGGCCAGCGCGTCCTGGTGGCCGAGCCCGGCAAGCGGCTGGTGTACACCTGGCACACGCTGCAGCCCATGCACCAGGAGATGCTGGGCATGTCCGACGCGGAGTTCGCGGAGGCGCGCAAGGAGCGCTCGCAGGTCGCCTTCGACATCGAACCGGCCGAGATCCCGAAGCTGGGCGTGAAGCTGACCATCACGCACGACCACTTCGACAGCCCCGGGAGCCGGATGCTGGAGAGCGTCAGCGGCGGCTGGGTCATGCTCGCCTCGCAGCTCAAGTCCCTCCTGGAGCGGCAGCCGGCCTGAGCCCGCGCGCGGGCGGCCGCACCGCCGGGGGAGACGGTGCGGCCGCCGCGCGGGCGCCCAGGCCCTAGCGGATCGGCCGGTGCAGGTTCGGCTTCTTCGCCGGGCCCGGCTCGGCCTCGGCGATCCACGGGCCGTCGCCCGACGGGTCGACGATGCCCTCCTCCAGCCACGTGTACGCGTCGTCCAGCACCTGCCGCACCACCCTGCGGTCCAGGTCGTCGGTGTTCGTCCACAGCCGGCCGAACAGCTCCTCGACCCGGATGCGGGCCTGCCGGCAGAAGGCGTCGGCCAGCTCGTACGCCTCCTTGCCGTGCCCGCCCCGGCCGGCGGCGGTGCGCAGCATCTCGGCCCGTACGCACGCGGCGCTCATCGCGAACAGCTCCGCGCCGATGTCCACGACCCGGCCGAGGAACCCCTGCTTGGTCTCCATCTTCCCCTGCCAGCGGGACATCCCGTAGAACGTCGAGCGCGCCAGCCGGCGGGCGCCGCGCTCGACGAAGCGCAGGTGGGTGGAGAGGTCGCGGTGCCCGGACGGGTGGAACTCGCCGTACGTCCGCGGCACCTGCCCCTTGCCCGCGACCAGCTTCGGCAGCCAGCGGGCGTAGAAGCCGCCGGCGCGCGCGCCCGCGCGCGCCTTCTCGGAGAGGTTCTTCTGCGGGTCGATGAGGTCGCCGGCGACCTTGAGGTGGGCGTCCACCGCCTCGCGGGCGATGAGCAGGTGCATGATCTCCGTCGAGCCCTCGAAGATCCGGTTGATCCGCAGGTCCCGGACGATCTGCTCGGCCGGGATCGCCTTCTCGCCGCGGGCGGCGAGCGACTCGGCGGTCTCGTAGCCGCGGCCGCCGCGGATCTGGATCAGCTCGTCGGCCATGAGGCTGGCCATCTCCGAGCCGTAGAGCTTGGCGAGGGCGGCCTCGATGCGGATGTCGTTGCGGTCCTCGTCGGCCATCTGCGAGGACAGGTCGAGCACGGCCTCCAGCGCGAACGTCGTCGCCGCGATGAAGGAGATCTTCGCGCCGACGGCCTCGTGCTTGGCGACCGGCCGCCCCCACTGCTCGCGGGCGCCGCCCCAGCCGCGGGCGATCTTCAGGCACCACTTGCCCGCACCCACGCAGAGCGCGGGCAGCGAGAGCCGCCCGGTGTTGAGCGTGGTCAGGGCGATCTTCAGGCCCGCCCCCTCGGGGCCGATGCGGTTGGCGGCGGGGACGCGCACCTGGTGGAAGCGGGTGACGCCGTTCTCGATGCCGCGCAGGCCCATGAAGCTGTTGCGGTTCTCCACGGTGACGCCCTCGGCGGCGGCCTCGACGACGAACGCCGTGATGCCGCCCCGGTGCCCCTCTGACTTCGGCACCCGCGCCATGACCACGAGCAGGTCGGCGACGACGCCGTTGGTGGTCCAGAGCTTGACGCCGTCGAGCAGGTAGTCGGCGTCGGGCCCGTCGCCGTCGGGGACGGCGGTGGTCGCCAGCCGGGCCGGGTCGGAGCCGACGTCGGGCTCGGTGAGCAGGAAGGCGGAGATGTCGGTACGGGCGCACCGGGGCAGGAACTCCTCCTTCTGCTCCTCGGTGCCGAAGATCTTCAGCGGCTGCGGCACGCCGATCGACTGGTGCGCCGAGAGCAGCGCGCCGACGGCGGGGCTCGCGGTGCCGACGAGGGCGAGGGACTTGTTGTAGTAGACCTGCGTGAGGCCGAGACCGCCGTACTTCCGGTCGATCTTCATGCCGAGGGCGCCGATCTCCTTCAGCCCGCGCACGGTCTCGTCGGGGATCTGCGCGTCGCGCTCGATCCGCGCCCCGTCGATGTGCGCGTCGCAGAAGTCGCGCAGCGTGGCGAGGAACTCCTCACCGCGCTCGACGTCCGCGGGGGCGGGCTCGGGGTGGGGGTGGATGAGGTCGAGGCGGAAGCGGCCGAGGAACAGCTCCTTGGCGAAACTGGGTTTGCGCCAGTCCTGCTCGCGTGCGGCCTCCGCGACCTCCCTGGCTTCCTTCTCGGAGACGGACGGCCGTGTGGATGGTGCGGTCATGAGGGAACTCACCTCGCCGCTGAGTAGGGGTTACCAGCCGGTGCTACTTGTGCGTATGTACCCGATTCGGCCGGGCGACACCACCCCGCGCGCGCCAATCGGGTGCCCCGCGCCCCGCGCGGCCCCGTACACGCCCTGCCCGCGCCCCCTCCGCGCGCCCTGGGCGCCCCTCCGCGATGCCCGCTCACCGCACGTCTCCCCGCACGCCCGCCCCAGGGTAGGCCGCACCTGTGACAAGATCACCGGGCCGCGGCGGGGGCCCACCCTTCCGTCACGTAGCGACGTACCCGCCGAGTGCTACGTGCCGGACAACGCACCCTGCCCCGCCGACCGCCTACGGTGGGCAGCAGAGGTACATGACTCTCCGGAGGGACTCTGCCGTGACTTCCACACAAGCGTTCTGGCTCGCCGGCCGGCAGGCGACCGGCGAGGACACCCTAGACGTCACCTCGCCCTGGGACGGCCGCAAGGTCGGCACGGTGAGCATTCCCACCGACGCCCAGATCGAGGAGGCCGTCGCCGCCGCGCACGCGGTGAAGGAGGAGCTGGCCGCCACCCCCGCGCACGTGCGGGCCGCGGCGCTCGACCACGTGACCAAGCAGCTCGCCGCGCGCGCCGAGGAGATCGCCCGGCTGATCTCCGCCGAGAACGGCAAGCCGCTGAAGTGGGCCCGCGGCGAGGTCGGCCGCGCCGTGTCCACGTTCCGCTTCGCCACCGAGGAGGCCCGCAGGTGGGGCAGCGGCGACGGCCAGCGGCTCGACACCGACCCGGGCGGGGCCGGCCGGCTGGCCTTCACCCGCCGCTTCCCGTACGGCCCGGTCCTCGGCATCGCGCCGTTCAACTTCCCGCTGAACCTGTGCGCCCACAAGGTCGCCCCGGCCCTCGCCGTGGGCGCCCCGATCATCCTCAAGCCCGCCCCCGCGACCCCGCTGTCCGGTCTGCTGCTCGGCGAGCTGCTGGCGGAGACCGACCTGCCGGCCGGGAGCTGGAGCGTGCTGCCGGTGCCGAACGACCGGATGCCCGACCTCACCGAGGACGACCGGCTGCCGATCATCTCCTTCACCGGCTCCGACACCGTCGGCTACGCGATCCTGGAGGCCGTCCCCGGCAAGCGCGTCACCCTGGAGCTGGGCGGCAACGGCGCCGCCGTCGTCCTGGCCGACTACGCCTCCGAGGCCGACCTCGACCACGCCGCGCAGCGGATCGGCACGTTCGCCAACTACCAGGCGGGCCAGTCGTGCATCTCCGTCCAGCGCGTGATCGCCGACGCCTCGGTCTACGACCGCCTGGTGCCCAAGATCGTCGCGGCCGTCGAGGCGCAGGTGACCGGCGACCCGGCGGACGAGGCCACCGACGTCGGCCCGATGGTCAGCGAGGCCGCGGCCCAGCGGCTGGAGTCGTGGGTCGACGAGGCCGTGGGCGCCGGCGCCCAGTTGCTGACGGGCGGCAAGCGGGACGGCGCGTCGTACACGCCGACGGTGCTGACGGACGTGCCCGGCGGCGTGAAGATCTCCCGCGAGGAGGCGTTCGGGCCGGTGGTGACGGTGCACCGGGCGGACGGCGAGGACGCCGCGTTCGCGGCGGTCAACGACTCGAAGTACGGCCTCCAGGCGGGCGTGTTCACGCACGACCTGCAGAGCGCCTTCCGGGCGCAGCGGAAGCTGGAGGTCGGCGGCGTCATCGTCGGCGACGTCCCGTCGTACCGCGCGGACCAGATGCCGTACGGGGGCGTGAAGCGCTCCGGTGTGGGGCGTGAGGGCGTGCGGTTCGCGATGGAGGACTACACGTACGAGAAGGTCATGGTCTTCACGGGCCTCGACGCGCTCTGACGCCGGCCGGCCGGCGACAGGACCCCCGGGGCACCCGCCCCGGGGGTCCTCGCGTTTCGGCCAACCCGGAATAACTACGAATTAATCAGTGACAGGCTCCTGACAAGCCTGAGTCCTGCCCCCTAGGGTGCTCGGCGACCCGCCAACTCCCAGGCATCCAGGGGGACTCACCACATGAGACGCATACGCGCCGGGCGGCCCGCGGGCGTGGCCGCC
>NZ_JACBXC010000262.1 GCF_013870535.1 Streptomyces phytophilus
TGGAAGACAAGGAGTAGCGACGATGACCCTCCCGCAGACCGTCCCGGCGGGGATACCCGCGCTCGGGACGCACCCGACGGCGGGCCGCACCCTGGGCCGCGCCGAGACCCGGGACCTGCTCGACCGGGCGACGTACGACCTCCTGGTCATCGGCGGCGGGATCCTGGGCACCTCGGTGGCCTGGCACGCCGCGCAGTCGGGACTGCGGGTGGCGATGGTGGACGCCGGCGACTTCGCCGGCGCCACCTCGTCCGCGTCCTCCAAGCTCGTCCACGGCGGCATCCGCTACCTGCAGAACGGCGCGGTGAAGCTGGTGGCCGAGAACCACCACGAGCGCCGGGTGCTGGCCCGCGACGTAGCGCCGCACCTGGTCAACCCGCTCCCCTTCTACCTGCCGCTCTACAAGGGCGGCCCGCACGGCGCCGCCAAGCTCGGCGCCGGCGTCTTCGCCTACTCCGCGCTGTCCGCGTTCCGCGACGGCGTCGGGCACCTCATCACCCCGGGCCGGGCGGCCCGGGACATCCCCGCGCTGCGCACCGAGGGGCTGAAGGCGGTCGCGGTCTTCGGCGACCACCAGATGAACGACTCGCGGATGGCGGTGATGACGGTACGGGCCGCGGTCGGGGCCGGCGCCGTCGTCCTCAACCACGCGGAGGTCACCGGGCTGCGGTTCACCCACGGCCAGGTGACGGGGGCGGACCTGCGGGACCGTCTCGGCGGCGCCGAGTTCGGCGTCGACGCCCGGCTCGTCCTCAACGCGACCGGGCCGTGGGTGGACCACCTGCGGCGCCTGGAGAACCCGGCCGCGGCGCCCTCCATCCGGCTCTCCAAGGGCGCGCACATCGTGCTCAAGCGGCAGTCGCCGTGGTACGCGGCGATGTCGACGTGGGTGGACAAGTACCGGGTCACCTTCGCGCTGCCGTGGGAGGACCAGCTGCTGCTGGGCACCACGGACGAGCCGTACGAGGGCGATCCCGCCGCCGTGCACCCGACCGACGCCGACGTCGCGCAGATCCTCGACGAGGCCGCGCTGTCGGTGCGCGACGAGGATTTGTCGCCCGACCTCGTGACGTACGCCTTCGCCGGGCTGCGGGTGCTGCCGGGCGGCCCCGGCGGCACGGAGCAGGCCAAGCGGGAGACCGTCGTCAGCGAGGGCACCGGCGGAATGCTGTCGGTGGCGGGCGGCAAGTGGACGACGTACCGGCACATCGGCCGGATGGTGCTCGGCAAGCTCGCCAAGGAGCACGGCGGCGCGATCGCCGAGGACATGCAGCCGGTGAAGTCCCTGGTACGGCACACTCCGCTGCCGGGCGTGGCGAACCCCGACGCGGTCGCGCACCGGCTCCTCGTCGACCGCGACCCGGGGCACCGCATGGCCCCCGACACCGCCCGCCAGCTGGCCACGCACTACGGCTCGCTGTCGTTCGACATCGCCCGCCTGGTCAACGAGAACCCCGACCTGGGCGAGCGCATCCACCCCGACGGGCCCGAGATCTGGGCCCAGGTCGTCTACGCCCGCGATCACGAGTGGGCCGAGACGGAGGACGACGTGCTGCGCCGCCGTACGACGGTGACGATCCGCGGGCTGGACACCGCCGACGTACGGGCCAGGGTGCGGGAGCTGCTCGCGCGCGAGCGGGACTGAGCCCCGCGCCGGGCCGGAAGTCCGGGGGGAGAGGCACTCGCGGGGGCGCCTCTCCCCTCCCCCGTTTCCGCTCCCCGCGGGATTCGCAGCCCTCCCCCGCTCCACTCGCTTCGTACGCAGGCATAATGGAAGCGCGCAGACATCGGATGTCTGTGTCAGGGAGGGCGCGAGATGGCGGTCACGGACGAGGCGATCGAGAAGATCAAGGGAATGATCGTCTCCGGCAAGCTGCGGCCGGGCGACCGGCTGCCCAAGGAGAGCGAGCTGGCGGCCGAGCTCGGCCTGTCCCGCAACTCGCTGCGCGAGGCGGTGCGCGCCCTCGCGCTGATCCGCATCCTCGACGTCCGGCAGGGCGACGGCACGTACGTCACGAGCCTGGACTCCCAGCTCCTGCTGGAGGCGATGAGCTTCGTCGTCGACTTCCACCGCGACGACACGGTGCTTGAGCTGCTCGCCGTACGCCGCATCCTGGAGCCCGCCGCCACCGCGCTGGCCTGCACCGGCATCGGGGAGCCGGAGCTGGACGCGCTGGAGGCGGAGCTGGCGGAGCTGGGCCAGGACCCGTCGGTGGAGGAACTGGTCCGCGCCGACCTGGAGTTCCACCGCCGCATCGTGCAGGCGTCGGGGAACTCCGTGCTCAGCTCGCTGCTGGAGGGGCTGTCGGGGCCGACGGCCCGCGCCCGCATCTGGCGCGGCCTGACGCAGGAGGACGCGGTACGGCGCACGCTCACCGAGCACCGGGCGATCCTCGACGCGATGCGCAGCCGGGACGCCGAGGCGGCGCGGTCGTGGGCGACGGTGCACATCGCGAGCGTGGAGCAGTGGCTGCGCCGGACGCTGTGACACCGGGGACACCGGGGAAGCGCGGGTGCCGGGCGCGGCGACGCGCCCGGCACCCGGGTCAGTCCGGGAGGTAGATCCGGCGGGCGTTGCCGCCGAAGAACGCCTCCCGCTCCGCCGCCGTCAGATCCGCCACCGCCTCCTCGGCCAGCTCGACCACCTGTCCGTAGCCGGCCGCCAGCGTGCACACCGGCCAGTCCGAGCCGAAGAGGATCCGGCCGGGCCCGAACACGTCGATCACGTGCCGCGCGTACGGCAGCACGTCCGCCGGCCGCCAGTGCTCCCAGTCGGCCTGCGTGACCAGCCCGGACAGCTTGCAGCTCACGTTGGGCAGCCGCGCCAGCTCCGCGACCAGGTCCGCCCACGGCTGCCACTCCCCCGCCGCGATCTGCGGCTTGCCCGCGTGGTCGAGTACGAACCGGGTGTGCGGCACCGCGCGGGCCGCGGCGATCGCCGCCGGCAACTCGCGCGGCGTCACCAGCAGGTCGTACACGAGACCGCACTCCCCCGCGAGCCCCAGCGCCCGCAGCACGTCCGGGCGGACCAGCCACCGCGGGTCCGGCTCCCCCTCGGCCTGGTGGCGCAGCGCCCCGAGCCGCGCGGGCGTACGGCGGAGGGCGGCCGCGTCCAGTGCGGAGGCGGTCAGGTCCAGCCAGCCGCAGACCAGGTGCACCGGCGGGTCCGGCTCCTCGCACAGCTCCAGCGTCTCCTCGTACGACGACGAGGTCTGCACCAGCACCGTGCCGTCGATGCGGTGCTCCGCGAGGTGCGGCGCGAGGTCGGCCAGGGTGAACGTGCGCCGCAGCGGGTCGGCCCAGGAGCCGTCCATCCACGGCTGGGGGCGGCGGGTGATGTCCCACAGGTGGTGGTGGGCGTCGATGCGCGGCACGCTCAGCCTCCCGCGGACTCGGTCGCGGACGCCGGCAGCGGCAGGTCGCCGTCGAGGAGCCCGAGTTCGACGAGCGCGGGCCAGAGCGCGTCGGGGATGTCGTACGCGGCCATCTCCGCGTTCTCCTTGACGTCCCCCGGCCGGGAGGCGCCCGGCACGACGGACACGACCGCCGGGTGCGCGAACGGGTAGCGCAGCGCCGCCGCCTTCAGCGGCACCCCGAACTCGCCGCACACCTGGGCGATCCCGCGCGCCCGCGCCACCGTCTCGGCCGGCGCCCGGCCGTAGTGGAACCGCGCGCCGGGCCGCGGGTCGGCGAGCAGCCCGGTGTTGTAGACGCCGCCCACGACGACGGAGGTGCCGCGCCGTGCGCACACGGGCAGCAGGTCGTCGTACGCGCTGCGCTCCAGCAGCGTCCAGCGGCCGGCGCACAGCACCACGTCGACGTCGAGGTCGGCGACGAGCCGGCCCAGGTGGTCGCTGAAGTTCATGCCGAAGCCGATGGCGCCGACGACCTTCTCCGCCTTCAGCTCCGCGAGCGCGGCGAAGGCGGTCTCGTACACCTCGGGCAGGTGGTCCTCCACGTCGTGCAGGTAGGCGATCTCGACGCGGTCGAGCCCCAGCCGCGCCAGCGACGACTCCAGCGTCGCGCGGATCCCGTCCCTGCTCAGGTCCCACACCCGGCCGCGGGCCGGGGTGTCGACGAAGTCGTGGGCGGGCTCCGTCTCGCCCGGACCGAGAGGCCGCAGCCGCCGGCCGACCTTGGTGGACACGGTGTACGAGTCCCGCGGCCGGCCCGCGAGCGCGCGGCCGAGGCGCTCCTCCGACAGCCCCACGCCGTAGTGCGGGGCGGTGTCGAAGTAGCCGTAGCCGTGCGCGAACGCGGTCTCGACGATCTCGGCCGCCGTGGCGTCCGGCATCGGCCGGTAGAGGTTGCCGAGGTTGGCGCAGCCGAGGCCGAGCCTGGGTATGGGGGGCATCCGCCGCCTCTCAGTCCTGTTTCTCGCCGCTGACGAACCGGGAAATGACCAGGGCCACGATGATGATCGCCCCGTTGAGGAACTTCGTCCACTCCGCCGGCACGCCCGCGAGCGTCATCACGTTGATGACGAGTTGAAGCGTCAGCACGCCGGTCAGCGCCCCGAAGAGGGTGCCGCGGCCGCCGCGCAGGCTGATGCCGCCGATGACCGCCGCGGCGAACACCTGGAAGATCATGTCCTTGCCCTGGCCGGCGGAGACCGAGCCGTAGTGGCCGGTGTAGAGCACGCCGGCGAAGGCCGCGAGCATGCCGCCGATGGCCAGGACGATCCAGGTGATGCGGTCCACGCGGATGCCCGCGGCGCGCGCGGCCTCGGGGTTGCCGCCGATGGCGTACAGCGCGCGCCCGTGCCGCAGGTAGCCGAGCATCAGGCCGCCGACGGCGTACAGGCCGAGGCAGACGTAGACGGCGGCGGGGACGCCGAGCCAGCTCTCCTTGCCGAGGTAGGCGAAGGACTCGGGCACCTCGATGATGGACTTGCCGCCGGTGATGCCCTCGTGCAGGCCGCGCAGCATGACCAGCATGCCGAGCGTGGCGATGAAGCCGTTGACTCTGAGCTTGAGGATGAGGAAGCCGTTGAACAGGCCGATGACGGCGCCGACGAGGAGGCACAGGAAGATCGACGTGCCGGACGGCAGCAGCTCGATGCCGGTGAACCGGCCGCCCTCGGCGGGCAGGACGAGCCAGAGCGCGATCACCGGCGCGACGCCGATCGTCGACTCCAGCGACAGGTCCATCCGACCGCTGATGAGGATGAGGGCCTGCGCGAGGACGAGCAGCCCGAGTTCGGTGGACTGCTGGACGACTCCGATGAGGTTGTCGGAGGTCAGGAACGCGGGCGAGACGATGAAGCCGATCACGCCGAGCACGAAGATGACGGGTACGAGCGAGAAGTCGCGCCAGCGGCCGAGGTCGATCTCCACCCCGCCCAGCTGCAACTGCGGCTTCTTCTCCACCGCCGCTCCGCCCTCGGCCGCGGTGGCCGGCGGCGCTGTCGACGTAGGCCGTGTCATGCTTGCTGCCCCTTCTCCGGCTGGTCCTGCTGATCGGGCTCGTCCGGCTGGTCTGGTTGGTCCGGCTGGTCCGGCCGGGCCGACGTGTCCGGGTCGGCCGGCCGAGGTTGCTGGTCGCCCTGCTGCGGTTCGCGGTGTCCCGGCTCGATGCCCTCCATGGCGGCGACCAGCTCCCGGTCGCTCCAGCCGCCCGCGAACTCCGCGACCACCCGCCCGTGGAAGAGCGCGAGCACGCGGTCGCAGACCCGCAGGTCGTCGAGTTCGTCGGAGACGATGACGGCGCCGCTGCCGCCCTCCGCCACCCGCCGGACCACGCCGAGCAGGGCGTCCTTGGACTTCACGTCCACACCCGCGGTCGGTTTGATCGCCACCAGCACGCCGGGGTCCCGGGCGAGCGCGCGGGCGATCACCACCTTCTGCTGGTTGCCGCCGGACAGCCCGTCGACGTCCTGGGCGGGCCCGGACGTCTTGATGTCCAGCGACTCGATCATGCGCTGCGCGAACCGGCGGGTGCGCGAGGGCAGCACGGTGCCGTACGGGCCCAGTTGGTCGGCGACGGTGAGCGTGGCGTTCTCCGCGACGCTGCGGCCGGGCACCAGGCCCTGTTCGTGCCGGTCCTCCGGTACGTAGCCGATGCCGGCCTCCAGCGCGTGCGGCACGCTGCCGGTGCGGACGGCGGCGCCGCGCACCTCGACCCGGCCGCCGTCGGGCGCCCGCATGCCGACGAGCGTCTCGCCG
>NZ_JACBXC010000263.1 GCF_013870535.1 Streptomyces phytophilus
GGTCCGCCGGGGCGCCGTCAGCGTCCCGGCGGGCCCGCGGCCGGCCGCGGTGGGCTCAGAAGTCCCACTCGGCGTCGTCGAGCACGGCCCGCTTCTCGCTGTCGGCGCCCGCGAACGCGGCGCCCGCCATGCCCGCGGCGAGCGTGGAGCCGTCCGCGGGGTCGATCAGCAGGAACGAGCCGGTGCGCCGGCAGTCGCCGTAGGCGTCCATCGGCAGCGGCTCCGAGGTGCGGAGCACGACGCGGCCGATGTCGTTGACCTCCAGGGCCCCCGGGGCGGGGTGGTGGGAGAGGTCGTCGAGGGTGAGCCGGTCGGGGATCTGCTTGACGATCGCCTTGACGGTGCGGGTGGTGTGCTTCAGCAGCACCCGGGCGCCGGGGGTGAGCGCGGTGTCGTGCAGGTGGCAGACGGTGGCCTGGATGTCCTGCGTGGCGTCGGGGGCCTGGTCGCTCGGCGCGATCATGTCGCCGCGGGAGATGTCGATGTCGTCCGCGAGCCGGATGGTGACCGACTGCGGCGCCCAGGCGGCGTCGACGCTCTCGCCCAGCACGTCGATGGCCGCGACGCTGGAGGTGCGGCCCGAGGGCAGCACGGTGACGGGCTGGCCGACGCGGAAGATGCCGGAGGCGATCTTCCCGGCGTAGCCGCGGTAGTCGCGGTGCTCCGGGGTCTGCGGGCGGATCACGTACTGCACGGGGAAGCGGGTCACGCGGCCGCGCGGGTCGTGGTCGATCTGGACGGTCTCCAGGTGCTCCAGCACCGTGGGGCCCGCGTACCAGTCCATGACGGCGGACGGGGTGACGACGTTGTCGCCCTCCAGTGCCGAGATGGGGATGGTGGTCACGGCGGGCACGCCGAGGGCCTTGGCGTACTTGGTGAACTCGGCGGCGATCGCGGCGAAGACGTCCTCCGCGTAGCCGACGAGGTCCATCTTGTTCACGGCCAGGACCACGTGCGGCACGCGCAGCAGCGCGGCGACCGCGGCGTGCCGGCGGGTCTGCTCGACGACGCCGTGCCGGGCGTCCACGAGGATGACCGCCAGCTCGGCGGTGGAGGCGCCGGTGACCATGTTGCGGGTGTACTGCACGTGGCCGGGGGTGTCGGCGAGGATGAAGCGGCGCCGGGTGGTGGCGAAGTAGCGGTACGCCACGTCGATGGTGATGCCCTGCTCGCGCTCGGCGCGCAGTCCGTCCGTGAGCAGCGCCAGGTCGGGGGCGTCCTGCCCGCGGCTGGCGGAGGCGCGCTCCACGGCCTCCAGCTGGTCGGCGAGGACCGACTTGGAGTCGTGCAGCAGCCGGCCGACGAGCGTCGACTTGCCGTCGTCGACGCTGCCCGCGGTGGCGAAGCGCAGCAGGGAGACCTCGGTGAGCGCGGCCGGCTCCGTGGCGGGGGCGGGTGGGTTCACAGTCATGATCAGAAGTAGCCTTCGCGCTTGCGGTCTTCCATGGCGGCCTCGGACATCTTGTCGTCGGCCCGGGTGGCGCCGCGCTCGGTGAGGCGGGTGGCGGCGATCTCGGCGATGACCTTCTCGATGGTGTCGGCGTCGGAGTCGACGGCGCCGGTGCAGGACATGTCGCCGACGGTGCGGTAGCGCACCGTGCGGGTCTCGACGCGCTCGCCCTGCTTGGCGCCGCCCCACTCTCCGGGGGCGAGCCACATGCCGCTGCGCAGGAAGACCTCGCGGCGGTGCGCGTAGTAGATCTCCGGGAGCACGATCTTCTCGCGGGCGATGTACTGCCAGACGTCCAGCTCGGTGAAGTTGGACAGCGGGAAGACGCGGACGTGCTCGCCGACGGCGTGCTTGCCGTTGTAGAGCTGCCACAGCTCGGGGCGCTGGCGGCGCGGGTCCCACCCGCCGAACTCGTCGCGCAGGGAGAAGATGCGCTCCTTGGCGCGGGCCTTCTCCTCGTCGCGCCGGCCGCCGCCGAAGACCGCGTCGTAGCGGGCCCCCTCGATGGCGCGCAGCAGCGGCACGGTCTGCAGCGGGTTGCGCGTGCCGTCGGCGCGCTCCTTCAGCTCGCCGCGGTCGATGAAGTCCTGGACGGAGGCGACGTGCAGCCGCAGGTTGTGCTGCGCGGCGACGCGGTCGCGGTACTCCAGCACCTCGGGGAAGTTGTGCCCCGTGTCGACGTGCAGCAGCGCGAACGGCGGCGGCGCCGGCGCGAACGCCTTCAGCGCCAGGTGGAGCATCACGATGGAGTCCTTGCCGCCGGAGAAGAGAATCACCGGACGCTCGAACTCCCCCGCGACCTCGCGGAAGATGTGCACCGCCTCGGACTCCAGCACGTCCAGGTGCGGCAACTGGAAGTCCTGGGCGGCGGCCTGCTCGACCTGGCTCATGCGAGACCTCGTTCCACCAGCGCGGCGTGAAGCATCGCCGCGGATTCTTCGACACTCTGCTCGTGTGTGGGGATGCGCAGATCGGGGGCCGCGGGCGGCTCGTACGGGTCGTCCACGCCGGTGAGACCGGAGATCTCGCCGGCCGCCTGCTTGGCGTAGAGGCCCTTCACGTCGCGCTCGGCGCAGACGTCGACGGGCGTGGCCACGTGCACCTCCACATACGTCGTCCCCTCCGTCTGGTGGCGCTTGCGCACCGCCTCGCGGCTGTCCGCGTACGGGGCGATCACCGGCACGAGGACCTTCACGCCGTGCGACGCGAGCAGCTCCGCGACGAAGCCGATGCGCTGCACGTTCGTGTCGCGGTCCCCCCGGGAGAAACCGAGGCCCGCGGTGAGGAATTCCCGGATCTCGTCGCCGTCCAGCACCTCCACCCGGTGGCCGGCGGCCGTCAGCCGCTCGCCGAAGGCGCGCGCCAGCGTCGTCTTGCCGGCGCTGGGCAGGCCGGTGAGCCAGATCGTGGCGCCGCGCGCGTGTACGCCGTCGGCGCCGGGTGCGTTGTCAGGCACTCCCACTCCCGTGAATCTCCTCGAACAGTGCCTCCCACTGCGGATGGACCGCCTCGGGAGTGTAGGAGCGCGACGTCTGCAGTGCCGCCGCTCCCATGTCGGCCCGCAGGCCCTCGTCGTCCATGAGCTGCCCCATGGCCTCGGCCAGCCCGTCCACGTCCTTGCGGGGCACCAGCAGGCCGTCCTTCCCGTGGGTGAGCACGTCGGCGGGGCCCGTCGGACAGTCGAAGCTGACCACGGGGAGTCCGTGGGTCATCGATTCGATCATCACCATGGGCAGCCCCTCGAACCGCGAGCTGAGCACATAAAAGGATGCTCTCGCAAGTTCGTCGTCCAGTTTGTGCGTGTGGCCCATCAGAAAGACGTGGTTGTACAGGTGGTTCTCGTTGATCAGCCGGCGCAGCTCGGCCTTCTTCTCGCCGGTGCCGAAGATCCGCAGCTGCCAGTCGGGGAACTTCTCCACGAGCTGCGCCCACGCCGGGATCAGCATGTCGAAGCCCTTCTGCGGGAAGAGCCTGCCGGCGGCCACGGCGACGTGCTCGGCATAGGTGGTGAGCTTCTTGTCGCCGGTGTGCACGGCGTTGGGGATGCGGACGACGCGGGTGTCGGGCAGCAGCTCCTGGTAGTCCTCGCGGTCGCCGTGGGTGAGGACGGCGACGGCGTCGAAGCGGGGGTACTCGCGCTGGATGGCGGTGCGGATGTCCGACGGGTGCGTGCCCAGGTTCATGTGCTCCTGGGCGATCCTGCGGCAGGAGCGGGGGGTGAACCGGGCGGTGAGGAAGTTCAGCCCGGGGCGGGTGGGGACGATCACGGCGTCGCGCTGCCGCTCCAGCCAGGCGATGACGGTGTCCTCGACGTGGCGGTTGTAGCGGTCGTACGCGAACTCCCCCGGCGGGATGTGCCGGGGCGGCTGCCCCTCCCGCTCGACGCGCTTCTCGGCCGCCCTGGGGCCGGCCGCGGCCAGCTCGGCCTCGCGGGCGCCGGGCCGCTGGTCGACCAGGGTGGTGATGGTGACCTCGGGGTGGAGGGGGAAGTGGGGTTCGTCGCGGGTGCGCTGCATGCTGGCGATCTCGACGTCGTGGCCCGCGGCGGCCATGGAGCCGGCCTGGTTGAACACGGTGCGGATGGTTCCGCCCGTGCCGTATGCGTGCATGAGCAGGTAGCGGATTTTCATGAGGCCGGCAGTACCTCGACGGAGAGGTTGTCCTTGATGGTGTAGTACGGCTTGACCTCGACGTCGGCGCCGTCGACCCGGGCGGGCTGGCCGGGGAAGACCATGATGTTCTTCTTGCCGGTGATCCCGTCCAGGTGGCGGCCGGCGCGCAGCCGGACCTCCGCGTCGCCCTTGCCTGCGGTCAGGTGGATGTCCCACTGGGCCGGGGCGGTCAGCCCCGCGGGCGCCAGGTCGGTGACGGGCACCGTGACGTCGAATCCGCCGTCGGCCAGCTCCGCCGGGTAGCGCAGCTGCTGGTCCTCGTGGTCGCGCCGGACGAGGAGCATCTCCCAGGGGCCGTCGTCCCCGCCGTCGACGCCGTGCAGGCTGCCGGTCAGGCGTACGGCGCCGTCGCGGGGCCAGACCTCGGCGATCTCGGCGTGCGGCTCGCGGGCGGCGGCCGCGCCGTCCCCGGCCCCGCCTTCGAGGTAGCCCCAGGCGGCGCTGATCTCGCGCAGCGGCTCGGGGATCTCCTCCGCGGCGGGCAGCGCGCGGCCTGCCTGCACCTGGCCGCTGCGGATCTTGTCCTTCCAGTCGCCGAGACCCTTCTTGTAGCTGGTCTGGGTCTGGGAGCCGTAGTCGAGCATGCCGGGCTCGAAGTCGATCTCCAGGTAGGAGCAGATGCCCTTCATGGCGGACTCGGGGTCGTCGGTCAGCTCCTCGTAGCGCACGACGTGCCCGGGCAGGGCCTGGCGGGCGCGCTCGGTGGCGCGCATGTAGCGCAGCGCGTCGAGGGCGGCCTCCTCCTCGGTGCGCTTCTCCGGGTCGGCCTCGTACCAGGAGCGGGCGATGGAGGCGGGGTGGCGGAGCAGGAAGATGAACCGGGCGTCCGGCCAGCAGGCGGCGATGCGCTTGTACGCGAAGGTGTTGCTGGGCGTCTTCTCCACCAGGAAGTCCTTGCCGGAGCGGACCAGCTCGCGGTGGAGCACGCGGTCCCAGATCAGGTGCTCCAGGTCGCCGCGCTCCAGACCCAGCTCCTCCATGGCGCGCTCGGCGAGCTTGGTGCTGGTGGTGACCTCCAGCCGGCGGAAGTGCAGCTCGTGCGCGGAGTGCAGGCGCGAGTGCGCGTTGAGGAGCAGGCGCAGCAGGGTGGAGCCGGAGCGTACCGGCGACATGATGAACACGGGCCGCCTGAGCAGCCGGTCGACTTCGGGATCCTCCGGGGGGCGGTACGCGACCTGCGCGGCCGGCTTCGGCTCCGCGGGCTCCGCGGCCCGGGCGGGTTTCGGGGCAGGCGCTTGTGGCAGCCCGGCCTTGCGGATCTCGAAACCCGTGGTTGCGCCGAGCTTGTGATTGAGCTTCCGGAGGAGGTTCATGCGCCCCGAGGCTAGAAGGCGTTTGTGAGACGGGCAACGTACCCGATCGGCATGTTCGTTAAACGTGCAGGTCATAGCTAGTTTGATTGAGGGGGAGTGGCGCTGGTCACAGCGACCTCCGGGGACGTGCGCAGACCTGCGGCATCCGGTCCCGGGCACTGCCTCGCACCGCCCGGACGGGTGAATTCCGCACGGGACGCAGGCGCCGCCGGGGTGAAGGGGTGCTGAGAACCATGAGAGCGGCATGAGAGGGGGTGGCCCCGGGGGCGGCGGTTCTGAGCGTATCGGGTGAGCGATTCTCATGGGCTTCTCATCCCCGGGCCCGCGGGGGTGTCCCGCGGCGGGACACGCGGGCGGGCGGCGGGAGTTCGGGGCGGGGCGGGGCGCGGTCGATCGTGGTGCCCGTGCCGGACGGACCGGCACGGAAGGGATTTTTCACCATGAGCATCACCATGAAGCGCGCCGCGGTCACCGCGGTCGCCGCGCTGTCGGTCCTGCTGGGTACCGCGGGGGCGGCGAGCGCCGCCGAGGGGCACGCCGCGCCGCACCGTCCGTGCGCGACGCAGGGCAAGCACGTCACGCACGGGCCCGGCGGCTCCGCCGACGGGGCCGGCAAGCGGGTGCACGTGAAGGACGCGCCCCGCGGGCACTGCAAGAAGGCCAAGCGGACGGACGCCCGCGGGGACCGCAAGCCGGTGAAGAAGGTCGTCG
>NZ_JACBXC010000264.1 GCF_013870535.1 Streptomyces phytophilus
TATCCGCAGCGTGGCCACCAGCCGCTGGAACGCCTCCGCCCAGTAGCCGGCGGCGCCCGGCGAACTCTCCTCCGCCTCCTCGTGCATCGCGGCGAGCGGTTCGAGGCGGACCGCGTACGAGGGGTCGAGGCAGCGCTCCGCGAGGCCCATCACGCCGCTGAAGCTCCACGGGTAACTGCCGCCGTCGCGCGCGATCTCCAGGGCGTCGACCACGGCCCGGCCCAGCTCCTCCGGCCACGGCACGGCGCATGAGCCGAGCAGGCGGAACGCCTCCGACAGCCCGTGCGCCGAGATGAACTCCGCCACCCACCTGCGCGTATGAATCACGTCAACGCCGCCCCCCGCCTCGTCAGGGGCCCGTCAACACCTGTCACCTCCGCCCCTCGGCGGGGTTTCCCTGGACAAGTCAGTTCGATTCGACACCGTCTAGGAGCACCCGATGGCCGACGTGGCCTTCGTCGTCACCACACTCGCGGTCTTCGCGCTGGTGGCGCTCATCGCCCGGGGGGTGGCCAAGCTGTGACCGCCGACAACGTGGTGGGCCTCATCGTGGCCGTCGCACTGCTGGGCTACCTGGTCCTCGCCCTCCTCTTCCCGGAGAGGTTCTGAGGTCCCGCCCATGAGCCCGATACTCGCTGACGTGCTCCAGGTGTCGGCGCTGGTCGCCGCCCTCGCGCTCGTCCACCGCCCCCTCGGCGACTACATGGCCGGGGTCTACGCCGGCAAGAGGCACAGCCGCGTCGAGCGCTGGATCTACCGCGCCGTCGGCGCCGACCCCGACGCCCAGATGCGCTGGCCCGCGTACCTGCGCGCCGTGCTCGCGTTCTCCCTCGCCGGCGTGCTCTTCCTCTACCTGCTCCAGCGGCTCCAGGACCGGCTGCCGCTCTCCCTCGGCTTCGCCGCGATCAGCCCCGACCAGGCGTTCAACACCGCCGCGTCGTTCGTCGCGAACACCAACTGGCAGTCGTACTCGGGCGAGTCCGCGATGGGCCAGCTCGCCCAGACCGGCGGCCTGGCCGTGCAGAACTTCGTCTCCGCCGCCGTCGGCATGGCCGTCGCGGTCGCGCTGATCCGCGGCTTCGCCCGCGCCCGTACCGGCGAACTCGGCAACTTCTGGGCGGACCTGGTGCGCGGCACGCTCCGCATCCTGCTGCCGATGGCCGCCGTCGCGGCCGTGCTGCTGGTCGCGTGCGGCGCGATCCAGAACTTCTCCGGTACGCAGTCGGTGACCACCGTGACCGGGCAGACCCAGCACCTCACCGGCGGCGCCGTCGCCTCCCAGGAGGCCATCAAGGACCTGGGCACCAACGGCGGCGGCTACTACAACGCCAACTCCGCCCACCCCTTCGAGAACCCGAACGGCATCTCCAACCTCCTGGAGATCTTCCTCCTGCTCGTCATCCCGTTCGCCATGCCGCGCACCTTCGGCAGGATGGTCGGCAGCGTCCGGCAGGGCTACGCCGTCGTGGCCGCCATGGCCGGCATCTGGCTGGCCGGCGTGGTCGCCGTGACCTGGCTGGAGGCCGCGCACCCGGGCACCGCCGCGCAGTTGGCGGGCGGCGCGATGGAGGGCAAGGAGCAGCGGTTCGGCGAGGGCGCGTCGTCGCTGTTCGCGGTCTCCACGACGATGACGTCGACCGGCTCCGTCAACTCCTTCCACGACTCCTTCGGCGGACTGTCGGGCGGCGTGCTGCTGTCCGGCATGATGATCGGCGAGATCGCGCCCGGCGGGGTCGGCTCGGGACTGTACGGAATGCTGGTCATGGCCGTCGTCGCGGTGTTCATCGCCGGGCTCATGGTGGGCCGTACGCCCGAGTACCTCGGGAAGAAGATCGGGCCCCGCGAGATGAAGCTCGCGGCCTGCTACATCCTCGTCACCCCCGCGCTGGTGCTGACCGGCACGGCGCTGGCGATGGCGACGGGCAACGGCGAGTCGTCGATGACGAACACCGGGCCGCACGGCTTCTCCGAGGTCCTCTACGCCTACACCTCCGCCTCCCACAACAACGGCAGCGCCTTCGCGGGCTTCTCGGCGAACACCGGGTTCCACAACACCGCGCTCGGCCTGTGCATGCTGCTCGGCCGGTTCCTGCCGGTGGTGTTCGTGCTGGCGCTGGCCGGCTCGCTCGCCGGGCAGCGGCCCGTGCCGGCGTCGGCCGGGACGCTGCGTACCGACAAGCCGCTGTTCACCGGCGTGCTGGTGGCGTGCATCGCCATCGTCGCCGGACTCACCTTCTTCCCGTCGCTCGCGCTCGGGCCGCTCGCCGAAGGACTGGCCGCATGACCACGCAGACACAGACGCCCCCGCACACCCCCGTGGATCCCGTACGGCACGAACCCGGACCCCGCGTCGCCGGGGGCCTGTTCGACCCCGGGCAGCTCCTGCGGTCCGTACCCGACGCGGTGCGCAAGCTCGACCCGCGGGTCATGGCGAAGTCGCCGGTGATGTTCGTGGTCGAGATCGGCTCGGTGCTGACCACGGTCCTCGCGGTCGCGGACCCGGGCGACTGGTTCGGCTGGGTCATCGCCGCCTGGCTCTGGCTCACCGTGCTCTTCGCCAACCTGGCCGAGGCCGTCGCCGAGGGCCGCGGCAAGGCGCAGGCCGACACCCTGCGCAGGGCGAAGACGGACACGGTCGCCCGCCGCCGTACCGGGGCCGGCTCGGAGGAGCTGGTGCCCGGCACCGACCTGCGCGTCGGCGACCTCGTCGTCTGCGAGGCCGGCGACGTCGTCCCCGGCGACGGCGACGTGGTCGAGGGTGTCGCCTCCGTCGACGAGTCCGCGATCACGGGCGAATCGGCGCCGGTGATCCGGGAGTCGGGCGGCGACCGGTCGGCGGTCACCGGCGGCACGAAGGTGCTCTCGGACCGTATCGTCGTACGGATCACCGCCAGGCCCGGCGAGACGTTCATCGACCGGATGATCGCCCTGGTCGAGGGCGCGGCCCGGCAGAAGACGCCGAACGAGATCGCGCTGAACATCCTGCTCGCCTCGCTCACGGTCGTCTTCCTCCTGGCCGTCGTCACGCTCCAGCCGTTCGCGGTCTACGCGGGCGCGGAGCAGTCGCTCGTCGTGCTGGCCGCGCTGCTCGTCTGCCTGATCCCCACGACCATCGGCGCACTGCTGTCGGCTATCGGCATCGCGGGCATGGACCGGCTGGTGCAGCGCAACGTGCTCGCGATGTCCGGCCGCGCCGTGGAGGCCGCCGGCGACGTGTCCACGCTGCTGCTGGACAAGACCGGCACCATCACGCTCGGCAACCGGCAGGCGCACGCCTTCCTGCCCGTACCGGGCACCGGCGAGGCGGAGTTGGCCGACGCCGCGCAGCTGTCGTCGCTCGCCGACGAGACGCCGGAGGGCCGCTCGATCGTCATCCTCGCCACCTCCCGCTACGGGCCGCGCGAGCGCGGGCCCGGCGCACCGGCGCAGGCCGACTGGGTGCCGTTCACCGCGCAGACCCGGATGTCGGGCGTCGACACCGACGGCCGGCAGGTCCGCAAGGGCGCGGCGGGGGCCGTCGCGGCGTGGGTACGGGACCGGGGCGGCGATGTCCCCGACACCGTACGGGACATGGCCGACACCGTCGCCGAGTCCGGCGGCACCCCGCTGCTCGTCGCGGTGGCCGACGACCGCGGCGCACGGGTCCTCGGCGTCGTCCACCTCAAGGACGTCGTCAAGGAGGGCATGCGCGAACGCTTCGCGGAGCTGCGCCGGATGGGCATCAGGACCGTCATGATCACCGGCGACAACGCCAAGACGGCCAAGGCCATCGCGGACGAGGCCGGCGTCGACGACTTCCTCGCCGAGGCCACGCCCGAGGACAAGATGGCCCTCATCAAGCGCGAACAGGCCGGCGGCAAACTCGTCGCCATGACCGGCGACGGCACGAACGACGCCCCCGCCCTGGCCCAGGCGGACGTGGGCGTCGCCATGAACACCGGCACCTCCGCCGCCAAGGAGGCCGGGAACATGGTCGACCTGGACTCGAACCCGACGAAGCTGATCGAGATCGTGGAGATCGGCAAACAGCTCCTGATCACGCGGGGCGCGCTGACGACGTTCTCCATCGCCAACGACGTCGCGAAGTACTTCGCGATCATCCCCGCGATGTTCGCCGCCGCCTACCCGGGCCTGGACAGGCTCAACATCATGCAGCTGTCCTCCCCGGAGTCGGCGATCCTCTCGGCGGTCGTCTTCAACGCCCTGGTCATCGTCGCCCTGGTGCCCCTGGCCCTGCGCGGCGTGCGCTACCGCCCGGTCAGCGCCGACCGGATGCTCCGGCGCAACATCGGGGTCTACGGCATCGGCGGCCTGGTGGCCCCGTTCCTCGGCATCAAGCTGATCGACCTCGTCGTCTCGCTCATCCCCGGAATCGGCTGAGGAATCCTGATGAACACTTCCGCACGCTCCACCGCCCGGCTGCTCTTCAGCGCGCTGCGCGCGCTGCTGGTCCTGACGGTGGTCACCGGCGTGATCTACCCCCTGGTGATCACGGGAGTCGCACAGAGCGCGTTCCCGGACCGGGCCAACGGCTCGAAGGTCGAGCACGAGGGCCGGGAGGCGGGCTCCGAGCTGATCGGCCAGAGCTGGAACATCAAGGGCACGGACAAGCCCGACCCCCGCTGGTTCCAGCCCCGCCCCTCCAACAGCGCCTACGACCCCCTGGCCACCGGCCCGTCGAACCTGGGCGCGTCGGACGCGACCCTGGTGAAGACCGTGAAGGAGGCGCGGCAGCAGGCGGCGTCGTTCAACGGCGTCCCGCCGTCGGCCGTCCCGAAGGACGCGGTCACGGGCTCGGGCTCGGCGATCGACCCGCACATCTCCCCCGCGTACGCGGAGATCCAGGTGGACCGCGTAGCGAAGGAGAACGGCCTGTCAGAACGTCAGGTGGCGAACCTGGTGAAGGACCACGAGAAGGGCCGTGACCTGGGCTTCCTCGGCAACGAGAAGGTCAACGTCCTGGAACTGAACCTGTCCCTGGCCCGGCTCGCGGACAACTGACCGGGTCCGGCGGTTCACATCCGGCCCCCGCAGCGCCTCTCAGCACCGTAGGTGTCGGCGATTCGCGGGGGCCGCAGCCGCTCGCGGGAAGGAGCACCGCATGGACCCGGTCTTGGCATCGGTGCTGATGGCCCTGGTCGGCCTGGGCGCACGGATCGTCGCCCTGGCGTTCCAGGAGGCGCGGGCGCGGCGGCAGGACCGCCAGGAGCAGTCGCGGCGGCGGGAACTCGCCGTGCTGGCACGTTCGTTGCCGCGGGGCAGCCGACTGGACGAGGTGCGCGAGGACGGCAGCGAAGTCCACCTCCGGATCCCCCCGGAACGGGTCGGCGGTCCCCGGGAAGAAGGCGGAACGGCGTGACGGGTCACGAACGGCGGCCGGGTGACGGGCCCCGCCCGCTGACAGCCCCCCAGGCCACGGAAGACTCCGGCGCGGCCCGCCGGGAGCCCGCTGGGGCCTTCGACGGGCCGATGACCGAGTACGAGGAGGCGTTCAGCCGGTTCTACCGGAAGCTGGTCGTCCCCCTGACCGCGTACCTCGTGTCCCAGGGCGCCTCCGCGCACCTCGCCGCCGAGATCGTCCAGGACACGATGATCAAGGCGTACCGGAAGTGGCACGAGGTCACCTGGCACAAGAGCTGGGTGTACAAGGTGGCGTACCAGGCATACGTCCGGCATGTCACCCGCGTCGACGAGGAGCCCGTCGAGGAGGTGCCGGAGCCGACCCCGCTGCTGCCCCGCCCGGACCAGGCGGAGGCGTGGGCGCAACAGCGGGAGATCGTCCACCTGCTACGGAAACTGCCGCCCCGGCAACGGCAGGTGCTGGCGCTGCACCACGACGGCTGGACCGCCGGGGAGATCGCCGAACTCCTCGGCATCGGCGACGCGGCGGTGCGGCAGAACCTGCGCAAGGCCCGCCTGGCCGCCGCCCGCCACCTCCGGCGCCGGGAGGAGGGGTGAGGGTGGAGGCCGTCGACCGGTGGCTCAAGGACCAGCACCGGCAGCTGCGTTCGGGGCTGTCGCAGCTCCTCGACGTCGAGACCGGGCTCCGGGAGGCGCACGACCAGGCGCGCCACGCGGAGTTGGTACGCGGCCTCGGCGGCACCCTCGACGCGGAAGCGGGGCTGG
>NZ_JACBXC010000265.1 GCF_013870535.1 Streptomyces phytophilus
GCGTGCCTCCTGGCGGCCGATCTCTCGGGGCTCAGCAAGGCGGAGACGGAGCGGATCTGGCTGCCGTTCACGCTCTGGCTGCTGCCGGCCGCCGCCCTGCTCCCGGCCCGCGACCACCGGGCCTGGCTGGGCGCGCAGGCGGCGGTGGCGCTGGCCGTGAACCACCTGCTGATCACGAGCTGGTAGGCCGACCGCCGGCCGACGGGGTCCCCCGCCGGCCGTCTCCGGTTGTCGGACCTGCGGCGTACCGTCGTAAGTATGTGCCGAAGCATCAAGACCCTGCGCCCCCCGTACGCCGACACCGTCACGGACGACGACATGCGGGCGGCGGCCCTGCAGTACGTACGGAAGATCTCCGGCTTCCGCCACCCCGCCCCGCACAACGCCGAGGCGTTCGACAAGGCGGTGGCGGAGATCGCCGCATCGACGCAGGAGCTGCTGGACTCGCTGGTGGTCCGCGGCGGCAAGGGCGCCGCGTAGCCGTCCGTCTGTCGACCGCGGGTGGTCGGTGTGGCCCGTGCGGGACGGCGGGCGGGACGGATCTCCCCGCACGCCCGCCCAAGGGTATGCGGCTGGTCCGACAGCGGGGGGCAGCAGGGCGCTGAGCTGGTACGTCCTGGCTGTGCGGGCCGGGTGCGGGGGTACGGCGCCGGGGCGGGCGGTGCTTCGCCAGGTGGGCCGGTGTACGGGGGAGCGGCGAGGGGAGCGGCCGTGTCGCCGGGGCTCCCCCGGGCCACCCCGCTTTTGAGTGTGCGCGGGTGGGCGAAAGTCGGGCCCCGTGGGCGTTTTAGACCGGTTTCGGGGGTGGGTTACCGTGAGTTCGTCTCCGCGGCACGCACTCCGCGAGGCCCGGGTCGTCAGTGGCAGGCCACAGCCGGGTGCGTGCGGGCGTACGCGATCCGGGCGGGCTCGCCTCCCGGCGCCCTGGCCCCGCGTCTGCCGGGGCGTCGGCGATCGGGGCAGGCCCGGCGTCCGGCAGCCCGCTGCCCCGTCCGCCGGGCACGGCATTCGTAGTCCCGGTCGAGGGTGCCCGCTCCCTCCGGGCCACCCTTAGCTGCCGGTCTTTTACGGGCCGGAGTCCGGTGTCATGGGTGGGGCGGAGCCCCATCGCGCAGCGACGTTCCCGCAGCGAAGCGGAGGGAACGCCCTTGACACCGGGCGGAGGCCCGCACACTCAAAAGCGGGGTGGCCCGGGGGGAGCCCCTGCGACGCCCCTTTTCCCTTCGCCGACACCCCCGTACCCGGCACACGCAACGAACACCGGCATCCCGCACGCCGCCGCCCCGTCCGCCGGCCCACCCCGCGCACCACCGCCCGGCCGACGCCGTACCCCCGCACCCGCCCCGCACAGCGACCACGTACCCAGCCCAACACCCCGCGCACCCCCCGCTGTCAGACCAGCCGCATACCCTTGGGCGGGTGTGAGGGGGAATCCGGTCACGCCCGCCGTGCTGCACGGACCACACCAGCCCCCCGCGGCCGACAGACGGCTGCCCCGCGCGTTCCGCGCGGCCGCGGCTCGCACGGCGCTACGGTTTGCGGCCCACCGCGGCGAGCCCCAGGACCTGCGGCGGATCGCCGAACACGGTGTGCTCCGGGCGCCAGCGGCTCATGGAGATCACCCCCGGCTCCTGGAGCTCCAGGCCGTCGAAGAAGCGGCCGAACTCCTCCGGCCCGCGGGGGAACAGCGGTGTCGCCGCCCGCTCGTCCCAGTCCTCCCGGGCCTCGGCGTTGGCCTTCAGAGCAGTCTCGTCGGCGAGCGAGGGATCCATGGTGGCGTGCGTGGCGACCAGGAAGCTGCCCGGGGGCAGCGTGTCGAGCAGCCGGGCGACGATGCCGTACGCCTCGTCGAAGTCGGGGACGAAGTGCAGGATGCCCAGCAGCATGACGGCGACGGGCTCGCCGAAGTCCAGCGTCTTCGCCGCCCCCGCGAGGATCTCCTCCGGCCGGCGCAGGTCGGCCTCGATGTAGCTGCAGCTTCCCTCCGGGGTACTGGTCAGTAGCGCGCGGGCGTGCGCCAGGACCATCGGATCGTTGTCGACGTACACGATGCGCGCCTCCGGCGCGACCCGCTGCGCGACCTCGTGCGTGTTGTCCATCGTCGGCAGCCCCGTGCCGATGTCGAGGAACTGCCGCACCCCCGCCTCCCCGGCCGTGAACCGCACGGCCCGGCCGAGGAACCCCCGGTCGGCGCGGGCGATGTCGACGATCTGCGGGAAAACGGCCTTGAACTGGTCGGCGGCGGCGCGATCGACGGCGTAGTTGTCCTTGCCCCCGAGAAGGTAGTTCCACACCCGGGCCGACTGCGCCACACCTGTATCCACCCCTTGGCGGGGGTCCTGGTCCATGAGGAGTGCCCTCCTTCTCGTCCGTACCGCCCAACTTAGAGGGTCTCGGGGGGATGGTGGACACGGTCATCCCGCCCGCGTTCTAGGCGAGTTCGTGGAAGAACTCCGTGCCGTGGACGACACACCACCCGTCGGCGACCAGGTTGCGGGCGACGCCGGTCAACGCCGCACGCCCAGGCGATCCGTCCTCGCTCCACAGCGACCAGTTCGCGGAGACAGCCAGCTCCACCCGGCCGAAGTCCGAGGCGTGCAGCGTGATCGGCGCGCGCGCCCCGAGTCCCCGCATCTCGCGGGTCGGCCCGGCGACCCAGGCGGTTCCTCCCCGCCGCTGAACGGGCACGTTCGCGACCCGCCTCGCCTCGGCGACGTCCAGGGCGACGTGTGGGGTGGCATCCGGTGCGTACGGGCGGGGGAGCAGGGCGCGAGTGGCGTTGCACCACAGGTCCTTCCAGCCGACGTCGTGAGTGCCGGGCGCGGGAGAAGCCTGCGCCTCTGCGCGTTCCAGCCAGGCCGCGATGACCTCGGCGGACAGCTCCGGGACGGGCTCGACGACCGGGTCGACGTGCCAGGGGTCGACGACATCGAGCGCCTGCGGACCGGTCGGCCGGGCCGCGGCGCGGTCGTGGAGGAACCAGTGCGGGCGCTGCGGCTTTACTCCGGTGTCCGGGTAGCCGGTCTCGCGGTCGAGGCAGCCGACGACGGCCTCGGCGCTGAGGGGCCGCACGAGCGGCCAGAGACGCCGGATGCCGTGCGTGAGCCGCTCGACGGCGGACACGGCCCCCGGGCCCGGGCCCGGCTCCGCGAACGTCAGCGTCGGCCCACCGTCCTTGTGCTCGTAGACCACCTCTACACCCCGACGCCCGGCACCGCGGCGGCAGCCGGGCCGATCCCGGGCGGGCTGACGTGGACCATGGCGCGGAGCGTACCCCGCGTGTGCGGGGGCCCGCCCCCTGGCGGAGAGCACCCGGGGGGCCAGGGGGCGGGAGTTCAGTGCGCGGGGTGTCGGCGGATGAGGACGTTGGCGTCACTGACGGCGGACAGGTCCCCCGAGGCACGGGCGAAGGTCCGTCCCGCGGCCAACTCCGCACACCGCCCGCACCCGTCGGCGGGCGCGGGCTCGGCGAGCGGCCACCCGTCGGGGAGTTGAACCGGGTCGGTGCTCACGGCCGCGCCCTCCGCGGCAGCGGCGCGGTGACGGTGATGCGTCCGTGGCCGAGTTCGAGGTCGTTCTCGCCGCCGGTGGTCATGCAGTACCCACCGACTTGGTGCACCGCCAGCCGCAGGACGGCGCTGGCCTCCCGGTCCCGGCTGATCCGGTCCCAGGAGTCGACCAGACACACCGCGCGGGCGACGGCCTGCCGCATGGCGTACGTCATCGCGTCCCACTGCGGCCGCGGCCAGTTCGTCAACGCGGCATCCCCGCGGTCGGCCCACTCCCCGGCAACCACCCAGTTCCGCTCCACGGCGTACCGGCGGCATCGCGTTATGCGCTCGTCCAGAGCGGTAGTCGCGAGTGTGGCGTGCCGGTCGTAGAGGAACGCGAGTGTGGGCCGGGCGGGTGTGGCAGCAGGGCAGTCCATGACGTTCGCCTGTCGTCGGTGATCAGGTCGTCACCGAACGTAGAACGCCAGTGGTCATAGTCGCCATGGCACTCTCGACGGGTGCCCGCGGAAAACGCCAATGAGCGTTACCGTGTGCAGTTCACAGGGGCAGCCGGACAGTGTCTGCCAGTTCGCGCATCTCTGGGGTGAGTGTCCGTCGGCGTTCGACCAGCCGCCCAACGATGTCGCGCGCATAACGCTGGTGCGGCAACCACTCCGGCGCCTCCGCGCGCACTCTTTGCAATGTCGTCATCGCGTCCGCGTGGCGGCGCAGTCGTACCTGGGCATTCGCCACGTCCAAACGATGCCGACTCCAGTTCGCCAACGTCGTGCGCACCCCTCCGGCCGCCAGCGGTTTCGCCAAGGTCAGCACACGGTCGGGCTGATCCAGGATCATCGCGTTCTCGCACTCCTTGAGTGCGACCGTCGTGGGACCGAATGTGCGAATCGGATCCGCGCCAGACTGCTGCTCATGCCCGATCAAGATCGCTGCTGCCTGCGCCATCCGCAGAGCATCCGCCGCTGCCCCGTCCCGAGCATCCCGCACCGACGAATTGGACACGCGGAGCAGCATCCAGCCCCACGCAGCCAGCTCATCCGCTGTCGCCCGGGACAGTCGGGCCGGCTCGGCATCGTCCGCCCACCGAACCGCATACTCCTGCGCTTCTCCGAGGCGTCCCTGTCGCAGCAGCAGCCAGCACAAGGTATTGACCATCGCCATGCCTTGGATGTGATCCCCCGCATCCTGCAAGTGCACGGACATCAGCTCCTCGGCAGCGTCGAACTGACGAGTCTGGGTGAGCAGCCAACCCGTCAGGAGCATCACCCGGAACCGCAGGTGACGACCCTCCCGGGTATGGGAAGCCAGGATCTCGGCGTCTCGGAGCAGCGGGGGCAGCAGGTCCGCGATCTCGACGAACCGATGCTGGGCGCGGAGCCTCAGCGCGTCCTGCAATGCGGACCGCACACCTTCGGCAGTGGGAGGCTCGGTGATGTCGTCCGGTGGCGGAGAGGAAAGCGCCTTCCGCACGAGTGCCCAGCGGTCGAATGTGGGGGAGTCGACGGCTTCCTCGGTACGGCCGGAGATGAGGCTGCTGGTCGAGACGCGCAGCGCGACGGCGAATCTCCGGACCGTCTCCAGTCGGGTGTCAATGAGTTCGCCCTGTTCCAGCTTTCGGACGAGGGATACTGAGAGGCCGGCGGCGGCGGCCAGTTCCTTCTGTGTCAGTCCGCGGCGCTTCCGTACCGTCCGTACGCGGTCGCCGATGTGTTCTTCGGGGTGCTCGGACATCTGAACTCCCAGCTCTGCGGTGACACCAAAACCGTACCCGCGGGACACCCCTCGGGTACCCGCGAACAGGCCCCGTCACCCCGGGTTGTTCGCCTCTCCCAGGATCAGCATCACGTGTTCGTCCTCGCCGTTCCACTCCGAGCCCCTCCGCTGGAAGCCCAGCCGCTCCAGCAGTCGCACCGAGCCCTCGTTCCCCACAAACGGGTCCGCGTGCAGGGGGCGGTTCCGTTCCAGGGCCAGGAATGCGGACACCGCGCGGGTGCCTATGCCGCGGCCCCAGAACTCCCGGCCGAAGACGTAGCCCAGGAACCGGCGGTCGCCGTCCCACCACGCCACCACGTTCCCCGCGACCCGTCCGTCGACCTCCACGGTCTGCACCAGGCCCGTCGGGTTCTCCAGGATCCGTTTCCGCCAGTGCGTCATGAAGTGGTCCCGCTCGCGCGGCGGGAAGTGCGAGCGCCGTACGTTCTCCGGGTCGTGCTCGTGGGCCAGGAAGACTTCCAGGTCCTCCTCCACCACATCCCTCAGCCGCAGCTCTTCCGTCCCTTTTTCCGCCATGCCGCCGAGTCTGGCACCTGGCACTGACATCACCCCCCCCCGGCCTCTTGTTGAAGCTGTGAATCACTGCTTCAATCCTTCCTATGCCCTACCGCCGCACCCCCGCCGTCCAAGCGCGCCTGGACGGCCGGCGGGACGCCCTCCTCGACGCCGCCCGGGCGCTGCTCGCCGACGAGGGGTACGCCGGGTGCACCGTCGCCGCCGTCGCCGCCCGGGCGCGTATCGCCACCGGGAGCGTCTACCGGCACTTCCCCAGCAAGTCCGTGCTCGCCGTCGAGCTGTTCCGCAGCGTCGTCACCGCCGAGGTCGACGCCGT
>NZ_JACBXC010000266.1 GCF_013870535.1 Streptomyces phytophilus
GCGCCGCGTAGTGCGGGCTGGGGCTCGACTGGCCGTACGGATACGCCTGCTGCTGCGGCACCTGCTGCGCGGCCTGCTGGCCGCCGTACGTCCGCTCGCCGACGGCCCTGACCTGGGTGTACGACGTGCGCGGCACACCCGGCGCGGGGGCCGTGCCCTCGCCCGGGCCGGGCACCGGCGCGGCACCGCCCTCGGGGCGGTACAGGTGGGCGAAGGGGTCGTCGTCCTCGGGCGGTGTGCCCGCACCGTGGTTGCCGGCCGTCATCTCCCTCTCACTCCCTGGTGGGCGTTGCGTCCCGGCCGGCGAGCCGCCGGCCAGGGGGCGAGCCTACCCCGTCCGGAGCAGTGCCCGAGCGTTCCTTCGGTCGACTGTGGACGAAGCCACGACGGCCGCCTGTGGACAACCCGCGGCCGCGGGACGGCGGCGCCCCCGGCCCGTACCCGCGCCACTACCCTGCCCGGCGGTGCGAGCGGCCCTGCGAGCGCGCCCGCTTCTCGCGGTACATGAGCTGGTCCGCCGAGCTGAGGATCTCCTCTGTCGACATCCCGCACATCGCCCAGCCGGTGCCGATGCTCGCGCCGACGCGCACCCCCCGGCCGTCGACCCTGATCGGCGGGATGATCGCGTTCCGCAGCCGCACCGCGAGGTCCTCGGCGCCGCCGGGCGTCAGGCCGTCGGCCAGTACCACGAACTCGTCGCCGCCGAGCCGCGCGACGGTGTCGCCGTCGCGGACCGCGTGGGTCAGCCGCTGCGCGACGGCGATGAGCACGGCGTCGCCGGTGTTGTGCCCGAAGCGGTCGTTGATGGACTTGAAGCCGTCGAGGTCGCAGAAGAGCACCGCGAGCCCCTTGCCCGCCGACTCCCCGCCGCCGCCCTCGGGGACCATCGCGTGCACATGGTGCTCGTACGGACCGGGGCCCGCCCAGTGCTCCTCGGCGCCGTCGGTCCCGAAGCCGTGCCCGTTGCTGTCGACCTCGCCGGGGGCCGCCCCCGCGCCGACGATGGCGCGGCCGCGGGGCCCCGGCAGCCCGGCGGCGGAGTGGCTGACGGCGCCCGTGTACAGCTCCGGGGGCCGGTCGCAGAGCCGGGCGGTGAGGCGGGCGCGCAGCTCGGCGGCGTTGGGCAGGCCGGTGAGCGAGTCGTGGCTGGCGCGGTGCGCGAGCTGCGCCTCGTGGCGCTTGCGCTCCTCGATGTCCTCGACGTGGGTGAGGAGGTAGCGCGGCCCGTCGGCGGCGTCGGCGACCACCGAGTTGCGCAGGTTCACCCACACGTACGTGCTGTCGCGGCGGGCGAGGCGCAGTTCGGCCTTGCCGCCCTCGGCGAAGGTGCGCAGCAGGGTGCCGACGTCCTCGGGGTGGACGAGGTCGGAGAACGACAGCCGGCGCAGGCTGGAGGGCTGGCGGCCCAGGAGCCGGCACAGCGCGTCGTTCGTACGGATCAGCCGCCCGTGGTCGTCGCCGCCCATCTCGGCGACGGCCATGCCGCTGGGCGCGTACTCGAACGCCTGGCGGAAGCTCTCCTCGCTGGCGCGCAGCGCCTGCTGCTCGCGCTCCAGGCGCACCAGCGCGCGCTGCATGTTGGCCCGCAGCCGGGCGTTGGTGATCGCTATGGCGGCCTGCGAGGCGTACATCTGCAGGGCCTCGCGCCCCCAGGGGGTCGGCACCCGGCCGTTGGCCGGCTTGTCGACGGACAGGACGCCGAGCAGCTCGCGGCCGGCGTCGTAGATCGGGGCGAAGAGCCGGTCGCCGGTGACCCAGTCACCGGGCGCGGAGGGCGGCGGGACGACCGGGTGCGTCTGCGGCACCTCGTCGTCGTCGAGCACCCAGCCTTCGCTGTGGGGTATGTACCGCAGCTCGCCCCACTCGACGCCCATGTGGAGCCGGCGCTCCCACGCGCCGCGCGGGCCGACCCGGCCCGCCATGATCGCCTCGGCGGTGGGATCGCCGCCGACGGCGGCGACGACGAGGTCGCCGTCGGGCCGGACGAGGTTCACCGCGGACACCTCGTACCCGAGGGCGACGAGTCCGTCCGCGACGCTCTGGAGCGTGTCGGCGAGGCTGCGCGTCTGATTGAGGTCCGCGAGGACCTGGTGCAGCCGGCGCAGGCTCGCCAGCCTTACGTAAGGCTCTGCCTCCGTCTCCATACCTGCCCTCCCGTCTCGCCCCGACCTCGGCGGAAGACCCCCGCGTGGAATTTCACCAACGACACGGCCACTGAATCACAGGCAGCTCTACGGCGGGTACACAGGGTCAACATTGGATGCCCTCTGTGACTCAAGTCACAGGGTGGGGAGGTGTTAACCGGCGTGCGACCAGGAGTCGCGCGCCGCCCGGCGGGAGCCTCGCGCCGGGTGGGGCAGGTGATCTTCCCGTCGGCTCCCGCGCCAGGTGGGGCGGGACGTGGACCTAGGACTCCGCTCGGTCCCCGGCCCGATGCCCGGGGCCCGCCCGCCCGGTTACGGTTCGAGGCGTGCTGCATGAGACGCGAACGGTGGACCATCCTGTCGGTGTGAGCGAGGAGCAGTTCCGGGAGGCCATGAGCCGGCTGGCGGCGGGCGTGGTGCTGGTCACGGCGTACGACCCGGACCCCGGCCTGGACGGCGAGGACGTGGGCATGACGGCGACCGCGTTCCTGTCGGTGTCCCTGGACCCGCCGCTGGTCATGGTCAGCGTCCGCAACGGCTCCCGCATGGACGAACTGCTGACGGACCGCGAGGAGTGGGCGGCGTCGGTGCTCTCCGAGAGCCAGCGGCACATCGCCGGGCGGTTCGCGATGAAGGGGCGGATCAGCGACCGGCTGCTGTTCGACGACATCCCGTACACGCGCGGCGAGGTGACAGGGTGCGCGCTGGTGGGCGGGGCGCTGGCGACGGTGGAGTGCCGGACGGAGCAGCGGGTGGTCGCGGGCGACCACACGCTGGTGATCGGGCGGGTGCTGAGCGCGGCGCAGCCCAGCTCGGACGGGAAGCCGCTGACGTACTTCCGGGGGCGCTACCGGACGCTGGGGTGAGGGTTCGCACCTTCGCGCCGGCAACGGGACGGAGTCGTCCGACGGCGGACGGCTGGTGCCTGCTGCCTGCTGCCAGCGGGGGTGGCGGCTACTGGCCCCAGCCGCGGCCCGTGCGCCCGCGCTTGACGTCGGACCGCTGCTTCTTCTCCCGCAGCCTGCGCTCATTCACACCCCGCGGGACCTTCCGCTTCCGCCGCGGCGCAGGCGGCGGCGCCGTGGCCTCCGCGAGCAGCGCGGCGAGCCGTACGGCCGCGGTCTCGCGGTTGCGCCACTGCGAACGGTGCTCGCTCGCCCGCACCACGACGTGCCCGTCGACGAGCCGGTCCGCGAGCCGCGCCAGGGCCCGCTCCTTCCACACCGGCGGCAGCGACTGCGTACCCGCGAGGTCGAAGCGGACCTCCGCCTGGGTGTCGCTCGTGTTCACGTGCTGGCCGCCCGGCCCCGAGGAACGGGAGAAACGCCACAGCAGCTCGGCCTCCGGGAGGGCGACCGAGCCGCGGATGCGGTAGGGACCGGACATGTCTCCCATGATCCCGCGTGGATGTTCGAGCTGTCACGTCGTTTGCGCCACCCGGAAGTGGCCGGGGAGCGGAGGGCGTACGGTGCGTGGAACCGGGTAGGGCACACCCGCGTTGTGGTCCGTAGACGAGGCTCCGGCACATGGAGCCAGAACCAGGAGGGGACTCCCCATGCCCGTAAGCCTGTCCAAGGGCGGCAACGTATCGCTCACCAAGGAAGCCCCCGGGCTGACCGCCGTCACAGTCGGACTCGGCTGGGACGTCCGCACCACGACGGGGGTGGACTTCGACCTCGACGCGAGCGCCATCGCGGTGAACGCCGAAGGCAGGGTCTTCTCCGACCAGCACTTCATCTTCTTCAACAACCGGCAGTCGCCGGACCAGACGATCGTGCACACCGGTGACAACGTCACCGGTGAGGGCGCGGGCGACGACGAGCAGATCAACGTCAACCTCGCCGGCCTGCCGGCGGAGATCGACAAGATCGTCTTCCCGGTCTCGATCTACGACGCCGAGACCCGCAGCCAGAGCTTCGGCCAGGTGCGCAACGCGTTCATCCGCGTCGTGAACCAGGCCGGGGGCACGGAGATCGCCCGCTACGACCTCTCCGAGGACGCCGCGACGGAGACCGCGATGGTCTTCGGCGAGCTGTACCGCAACGGCGCGGAGTGGAAGTTCCGCGCGGTGGGCCAGGGCTACGCCTCGGGCCTGGCGGGCATCGCCCAGGACTTCGGCGTCACCGTCTGACCCTGCGGAGGTCCACAGGACACCCCTCTACGCACAGTGGCCCGCCGCGCGAAGGCACGGCGGGCCGCTGTGCGGATCCGGTCAGAACTCGGCAGTGTCCAGCTCGAAGTCGAACGGCTTGGGGAGCATGACCTTCTGGCCCAGCCGCACCTGCACGCTGCGGCCGTACTTCCCGTCCTGGGGTTCGCTGTATACGGCGGTGGTACCCGCTTCGCGGTCGACGAGCACGTAGACCGGAATCTCCGCGCGCGCGTAACCGCGCAACTTCTTCTCGCGGTCGTTGCCGCCCGTGGACGGAGAGGTGACCTCCGCGACGAGCAGGGCCGGGGCGGGGTCGTGCCATTCGAGCTCGTCCCGGTAGCTGCCCTTCGGAGCCACCACCACGTCGGGAATCACCCTGTCCAGCCCTGCGGCACCGGGGAGCTCCAAGCCGATTCCGGTATACCGCATGAGGCTTTTGTCATGTTCATAGACCTGGTCGTTCAAGTTGCCGACGATCTCTTCGTGCTCACCGTTGGCCGGAGGCGTCACGTGGATTTGCCCTTCGATCAGTTCCACGCGCCATCCCCTGGGGACAGCCGCGCTTGCCGCGAAGAAGGCGTCCTCGACCGGGTCGTTTGCAGGCACGAGCACCTCGCGCTCAGGGATAGTCAATGCCATGGTGACCTCCTTCGAAGAAGGACGCTCCCAGCGTAAGCGAGTCGGCGGGACAAGATTCCGACGCAGCTTCACCCGAACGGGTGTTCAGATACGTTTCTGCAGGTCACTCCGGCGACCGGACCTCCACCCCCACCTGTGCCGCGAAGGCCGGGGCCAGGGCGAGGAGCTGCTCCGGGGTGATGACTGCGCCGGCCAGGCGGTCCACGCCGCGTTCGAGGGTCAGCTCCGTCGCGCCGCGCAGGTCGACGTCCGTGAGGCGGGCGCCGGAGAGGTCCGCGCGGTGGATCGTCGCGCCCTCGAACGCGACACGCTCCAGGCGGGCGTTGCCGAAGTCCGGGTCCACCAGCACGCAGTCCTCGAACACGACGTCCGTCAGCCGGGCCCCCCGCAGGTTCAGGAAGTCCGCCTTGCCGCCGCGCACCACCACCCGCTCCAGCGTCGCCCCGTGCAGCTGCACGCCGCCCAGCCGGGTGTCCGTAAGCTCCACGTCCCGCAGCGTCGCCCCCGCGAGGTCCGTGCCCGCGCCGCGGACCTCCTCCAGCACCGAGTCGATCAGCCGGGCGCCCGGCAGCCGCGCCTCGTCCAGCACGCAGCGGCGCAGCGCGCAGTCCATGAAGCGGGCGCCCGCGCCGTCCGCCCCGGTCAGGTCGAGCCCGGAGAACTCCAGCGAGTCGTAGTCCCCGTCGGGCTCCAGCTCCGCCGCCCCGTACCGCCCCAGCGCCGCCGGGAGCCGCACCGCCGGCCGGCGCGGCGCCTTGGTCGTCTTCCGCCTGGTCATGCGCCCATCGTGACGTACAGCACTGACAGCGGGCCCGATGTCACGTTCCGGACCCTCGCCTTCGTCTTGTGATCAGAACGGCAATATCGCAGGTGAGGAGCACCATCATGCGACGGATCTCCGTTATCGGCGGCGGGCTGGCCGGGCTCGCCGCCGCCATCACCGCCGCCGAGGCCGGCGCCCGGGTCACGCTGTACGAAGCGCACAACAGCCTCGGGGGGCGCGCCCGTACGGCCGACGCGCCCTACCGCACCAACGAGGGCCCGCACGCCCTCTACTACCGCGGCCCGCACTGGGCCTGGCTCAAGCAGCGCGACCTCCTCGGCCCGCTCGCTCCCATCCCGCCCATGGAGGGCTCCCGGTTCCGGTTCCGCCGCGACGGCCGGCTGCGGAA
>NZ_JACBXC010000267.1 GCF_013870535.1 Streptomyces phytophilus
GGCTCGCCGGACGGCATCACCACCGTGGACGTCCGCATCCGCGTGCTTCCGCGCCGGGGGCACGACCCCGTACCTGCGCCGGCTGCGCTGAAGGCGCCCGGACACCTGACGAGGAGACCGCGATGAAGCACCGCACGATCGGCAACGTGATGACCGACGACGTCGTCACCGCCGCACCAGTGACCCCGTTCAAGGAAGTCGCGCGGCGACTGCACGAGCACCGCATCAGCGGCCTGCCCATGGTCGACGACGACGAGAACCGGCTGATCGGCATCGTCACCCGCCGCGACCTGCTGCGGGTCATCGTCCGCAACGACGCCGAGATCCGCCGTGAGGTGGTCGACGAGGTTCTGGTCCGCGGCCTGTGGGTGATCACCGGCCGGGTCCGGGTCGCCGGACAACCGGCTGACCTACCGCGTGGACGACTCCCGGATCCGCGCCGTCGAGCAGGCCCGGCACGGCTTGGCCGACGAATGGCTGCGCAGGGTGTGAGGAAGCCGAAGGGGCCACGGCTGCGCCCCGCGACCTCGTCGCGTACGGCACGAAAACCGGCGCACGCGGCCGTGCTCGCCCCGTGGAGCACCGCCCGCCGGGCCGGCCCGACCTCGTCGGGCCGGCCCACGGCCCGCTCCCTGTGGTCCCGCTTCCGGCCAAGCGCGCTCCCTGCCGCTCTGCCGGGGTCTTCCGGGCACGTCAGAGGGCCGCCCGGACGGCCCCCCGGCGCCGCTCGGCCCCTGCCGCCCGCGATCTCCGAGGCGGAGGGTGGAGAGGAAAGTCCCGCACCGCCCACGGCCGGACGGAGAAACATCATGATCAACACGAGCACCAGCCTGCTCGGCGCGCTGCCGCCCGAGGCCCGGGAGCAACTGCTGGAGACCGCAGGGGAGGTGTCCTTCGCGGCCGGGCAGCGGATCTTCAACGAAGGGCAGCGCGCCGACCGCTTCTGGGTGCTGCGCACCGGCTCGGTCACCCTCGACCTGCACGTGCCCGGGCGGCAGGCCGCCACCGTCGAGACCCTCGGCTCCGGAGACCTGCTGGGCTGGTCCTGGCTGTTCCGACCGTACCTGTGGCACCTGGGGGCGCAGGCCCTCAGCCCGGTACGCGCCCTGGAGTTCGACGCCACCGTGGTGCGGCAGCTCTGCGAGAGCGACCCCGCGACCGGCCGGGCGGTCACGCACCGCGTCGCCGAGATCATCGGGCACCGGCTGCAGGCCGCCAGGACCCGCCTGCTCGACCTGTACGGGCCCTACGGCAGCGGACCGAGGCAGTGACCGCGGCCCCGTGCCGTACCGGGAGGAGTTCCGGGACTGCGACCCCACCCGCTTCGAGCACCTGCGGCGCCTGGACGACCTCGCCAAGGCGGGAGCGGTCACGGCCGGCGAGTTGGTGAGCACCCCCGCCGTCACGGTGCGCGCCGGCGTCACCCTCGCCGGGCGGCTGGACGACCGCACCCGCGGCCCCGTGCCGGCCCGGCTCGTACGGGCGTTCAGCCGGCGGCGTGCGAAGGGGTGCCGGCGGGACCGGCGGGGTCGGCGGGGTCGTGGGCGCGCAGCGGCACCCGCCAGACCAGGCGGGTGCCGCCGCCGTCCGGTGCGTGCACCCGGAAGGTGCCGCCGAGTTCCTGCGCTCGCTCGGCGATGTTCGCCAGGCCGCCGCGGTGGCCGCCGGGGCGCAGGCCGACACCGTCGTCGGCGACGGTCAGGGTGAGGTCGTCGGCGCCGACGGCGAGCACGACCTCGGCCGAGCGGGCGCGCGCATGGCGGGCGACGTTGGCCAGTCCCTCGCCGAGCACCGCCAGGGCGTGGCCGGCGATGCCGGGGGGCACGTTCACGTCGAGAAGCCCCTCGGTGCGCAGTGCCGGGCTGAACCCCAGGGTGGCCGCGGCGGTTTCGACGGTGCCGACCAGGCGGCGGCGCAGGCCGGCGGCGCCGTGGTCGCCCGCCTCGTGTGCGCGCAGGCCGAAGATCGTGGTTCGGATGATCTCGATGGTCTCGTCCAGCTCGCGCACGGCGCGCAGCAGTTTCTCCTCGCCCTCCGCGGTGCGCTCCAGCCGGACCGTGCTCTGCAGCGTCATGCCGGTGGCGAAGAGCCGCTGGATGGCCAGGTCGTGCAGGTCGCGCGCAATGCGCTCGCGGTCGGTCGACAGCGCCAGCCGCTCGGCGTCGCGCCGGCGGTCCGCCAGCTCCATCGCCAGCGCCGCCTGGCCGGCGAAGCCCTGCAGTGGAGCGGTTTCCTCGGGCCGGAACGCCGGTGCGCCCGCGGCGCGGGCGAGCAGCAGCACTCCCCGCCGGCCCGCCGAGGTGCCCATCGGCACGGCGACGGCGGGCCCGAGACCGGCGTCGCGCAGCGTGCTGCCGTGGAGGCGGGGCTCGCTCTGCACGTCCTCGCTGAGCACCGGCTCGCCATCGGTGTAGGCGAGTCCGGAGAGCGAGTCGTCCACGGGCAGCAGCCGCTCTTCGTGCACCCCCGCGCCGGGGCCGTGGGCCAGCGCCACCCGCAGGTGCCCGGAGCCGGGCACGGGCAGTGCCACCGACCCCAGCTCGGCGCCGAGTTGCTCCCGGGCCCGCTCGACGATCAGCCCCAGCACGGCGTCCTCCGGCTCGCCGGACAGCAGCGCGGCGGTGACCTCGGCGGAGGCGGCGAGCCAGCGCTGCCGCCGGCGCGACTCCTCGTACAGCCGGGCGTTCTCGATGGCCACGCCGGCGGCCGCGGCGAGCGTGGACAGCACGGCCTCGTCCTCCGCATCGAACTCGTCGGCGTCGCGCTTGTCGGTGAGGTAGAGGTTGCCGAAGACCTCGTCGCGGACCCGGATCGGGACGCCGAGGAAGGAGTGCATCGGGGGGTGGTGGGCCGGGAAGCCGTGCGAGGCGGGGTGCTCGGATATCTCCCGCAGCCGCAGCGGCTCCGGGTGCCGGGTGAGGACGCCGAGTATCCCGCGGCCGCACGGCGGTGCGCCGATGGCCGCCGCCTGCTCCTCCGCGACGCCGACCGGCAGGAACTTCGCGAGCCGCCGGTCGTCGTGCCCCTCGCCGAGGACGCCGAGGGCCCCGTACTCCGCGTCGACCAGCACGACGGCCGCCTCCACGATGCGCCGCAGCACGTGGCCGAGTTCCAGGTCGCGGCCGACGTTCATCACGGCGTCGAGCAGGCTGTGCAGCCGGTCGCGGGTGCTGCGTACCTCGTCGACGTGCAGCTGGAGCTCGTCGAGCAACTCGTCCAGCTGCAGCCGCGGCACCCGGCCGGTGGCGCTCCGCCGTTCCGGCTCCATCGCTCCTCCCGCCGTCACAGCCGGGCGGCGACGTATTCGGTGAGGTCGAGCAGCCGGTTGCTGTAGCCCCACTCGTTGTCGTACCAGCCGAAGACCTTGACGAGTTCGCCGCCGGACCGGGTCAGCGGGGCGTCGAAGACGCAGGACGCCGGGTCGCCGATGATGTCGCGGGAGACGATCGGCGCGGTCGAGTGGCGCAGGACGCCGCGCAGCGGTCCTTGCAGGTAATTGCGGCCGATGCGGCCGAAGCCGTTGATGCCGACGCGTACGGTCATGATGCGTGTCTCCTTCACGGGGGGACGGGTCGGGGGTGGATCAGGGGGTCGAGGTCCAGTCGGCGGCCTCCGGCATGTCGGTGCCGTGGACGCGGATCCACTCGCGGCGGCGGGCGCGGGCGTCCCCCATTGCCCGGCGCACCGGGGCGGCGCGTACGGCGAGGCCCGGCACGCGGTCGATGACGTCCACGAGTGGCGAGTTCGCCGTCGGCGGGCTCGGGCGGCTCGGGCGTCGTCACCTCTGGCATGGATCCGTCCTTCGCTGCGTCGTAAGGGCTTGCCGCCAGCCTCCGCCGCCGCGGCACCCGCCGCGTAGGGCCGTACGGGGCGCGGCGCCGGGACCATCAGCTCCCGTGAGGGGGCCGCGGTGCAGGGCGACGAGGGCCTCCCGGGGGGATGCGCCGGGGACGTACCGCACCGGCGCGCAGGTCCGTCCGGCCCCTGCCATCGGCCCACCGGCGACGGATAATCGGTCTGCCCCCCGGATTCGCGTACGGCACGGGGCGAGCAGTCGATCCCGAGGAGCCGACCATGGCAGAAGCACCGACCCCCGCCGCGCAGCACCCGATACGCGTCTTCCTGCTCGACGACCACGAGGTGGTGCGGCGCGGCCTGCACGATCTCCTCGACGCCCAGCCGGACATCGAAGTCGTCGGCGACGCCTCCACCGCCGCCGAGGCCGTGGCCCGCGGCCCGGCGCTGCGGCCGGACGTGGCGGTGCTGGACGTGCGTCTGCCCGACGGCGACGGCATCGGCGTCTGCCGGGAGCTGCGCTCGCGCATGCCGGAGCTGGCCTGCCTGATGCTCACCTCGTTCGACGAGGACCAGGCGCTGCTCGACGCCATCATGGCGGGCGCCTCGGGCTACGTGCTGAAGCAGATACGCGGCGACGAGATCGTCAACGCCGTACGCACCGTCGCCTCCGGCAAGTCGATGCTCGACCCGGCGACCACCGCCCGGCTGATGGACAGCCTGCGCCACGAGGCCGAACCGGACCCCGAAGACGCGGCGCTGGCCTCGCTGACCGAGCGCGAGCGCGACATCCTCGAACTGATCGGGGAAGGTCTGACCAACCGGGAGATCGGCAAGCGGCTCTACCTCTCCGAGAAGACCGTCAAGAACCACATCTCCCGCATGCTGGCCAAACTCGGCGTCGAGCGGCGCATCCAGGCCGCGATGATCGCCAGCCAGGCGAAGCCGGGCGCCGCCGACGACAGGCGGCCGGACGGCCGTCGCTGAGAGGCCGGGCGGCCCCGTACGGGGGGGCACACAGCTCCTGCGGCGGGCCCCGCCCACGCGCACCCCCGGCCGAACCGGCGAAGGACGTTCCGTATCCGTGGTCACGCACGAGCGAGGCGCCCAGCCGCGGTGCGACGCCGATCCGAAGCCCCGTGGCGCCCGGCCCGCGCGGCGCAGCACCCGGACGAAGCCCGGGTGCTGCCCTACGGGTGGGTGTCACCGGGCGGGGATGAGGATCACCGGGCAGTGCGCGTGGTGCAGGAGCGCGTGGGCGGCCGGGCCCAGGCGGCGGCCGAGCGGGTGGAGATGGCGGTGCACCGTCACCACCACGGCGTCCGCGGACTTCGTCCGCGCGACGAGGACGGCAGGCGCGGGGCGGCACTCGTGGTCCGTGCTCACCCGGACCTCGGGGAACTCGTCGCGCACCGGTGCCACGGCGTAGCGCGGCACGGCCTCGGCCGCCTTGCGGGCCTCCTCGATCTCCTCGCGGCGGCGCAGGGACTCGGGCGTCGTCCAGGTGGCGGTGAGCGGAGGGTAGCTCCAGGCGTGCAGCACGAGCAGCCGGGCGTCGCGCCGGGCGGCCTCCTGGAAGCCGTAACGGACGGCGGCGGTCTCGGTGTTCGTCTCCACGCCGACGAGCACGGTGCCGCGCGGTGCGCCGGCGGGCTCGGCGTCGCCGCGTACGACCGCCAGGGGGGTCTCGGTGTGCGCGGCCACGCGCTGGCTGACCGAGCCGAGCAGCAGCCCGGCGAAGCCGCCGTGCCCGCGGGTGCCGACCACCGTCAGCGCCGCGGTACGGCCCCGCCGCACCAGCGCCTCCGCCGCGGGGTCACGGCTCACCGTCGTGACCACGTCCAGATCCTGGTCGGCCAGCTTGCGGGCGCGCTCGGCGGCTTCGCCGAGCAGTTGGCGGGTGATCCGCTCACGCTCCTTGTGCTCGGCGGGAGACAGGCCCAGGCCGGCGGACGCCGACGGCGGCCACGGCACGCCGCACAGCAGGTGCAGACCGGTCCCTCTGCGCACCGCCTCGCCGACGGCGAACTCCAGCGCGCGCTCGGCGTGCCGGGATCCGTCGTAGCCGACGAGAATGTGGTCGGCCGGTTTCTTGTCGGTGGCGCTCATGGTCTCTTCTCCGGGGTCTCGGGGGCGGCTTGGCGGGGTGCGGCGACCGCGGTGCGGGAACCGCAGCGCGCACCCGCACTTCCCACCCTTTATCCGCTCCCCCGCTCCCTCCCAGGGGCCGAGCGGCTGCCGCGGCCGTCCGCGCGGGCAGTCCGCATCGCCGATCAGCCCATGCCGGCGGGGCCGGATCCCGGACGG
>NZ_JACBXC010000268.1 GCF_013870535.1 Streptomyces phytophilus
TGCGGATCGCCTCCCGGTACGTACGCGCCGCGTCCCGCAGCGCCGTCTCCGGCTCGACGCCCTGCGCCTCTGCCCGCAGCGCCAGCGCGAGCAGTTCGGCGCCGAACCCGTCCACGGGCGCCTCCGGCACGTCCAGTCCGGCGGTGCGGACGCGGCCCGCGAGTTTCGCCACCAGGGACAGCGACGGCTGGGCCAGCGGGACGCCCTCCGTGACCGACGTGCGGCGCTTTTCTATGGCCTTCTCGCGCAGCCAGTGCGCCTTGACGTCCGCCGGGGTCTCGGCGACCGCGTCGCCGAAGACGTGCGGATGGCGCCGGACCAGCTTCTCCACGAGCGTGCCCGCCACGTCGTCGATGGAGAAGGGCTCCTCGGGGTCCTCCTCCGCGATCCTGGCGTGGAAGACGACCTGGAGCAGCACGTCCCCCAGCTCCTCGCGGACGGCCTGCCCGTCCCCCGCCTCGATCTCCTCGACCAGCTCGTAGACCTCTTCCAGGCTGTGCTTCGCCAGCCCCGCGCTGGTCTGCCCGCTGCTCCAGGGGCACTCGCGCCGGATCCGGTCCATCACCTCGACCACGTCGACCAGGCGGGCCCCCGGCACGTCGTACGAACCGGGGAGCAGCTCCAGCGACGGCATCTCCACCCGCCCCGAGCCCGCCAGCCGCGCCAGGCCGTCCGTCAGCCGGGGCTCGCCGTCGGCGGCGGCGACCACGACGACGGTGGCGCCCGAGGCGCAGGCGTCGACCACCTCGCGGGCGTCGGGCTCGGCGGTCTCCACGGCGACGCCCGCCTCGCGCAGATACCGCACCTGCGGATGCGCGGCGTCGGCGCACAGCACGCGGTCGGCGCCGCGCAGCGCCTCCCAGGCGGGCCAGGACAGCAGCCCCGGGGGGACGCGGTGGGTGGTGGTCAGCAGAACGATGCGGCCGGTCACGTCCCCGACCGTAACCGACGCCGCCGACAGCCCGGCACCGGCCGTCCCGCGGCGGCCGCTACCGGCCGCGCGGCCCGCTCACTGCTGCGGGACGACGCCGCCCTCCGCGGTGGCGCTGACCTGCTTGATCCACGGGGTGTCGGCCTGCGCCAGCCGCACCTGCTCGTCGTCCCACTTGCCGAACCGCGGGCTGACGTCGATGCCCAGGTCCTCCGACGCCTCGACCAGCAGCCCGCCGAGCTGCGCCTGGCCCTCCTGCGTCTGCGGGTTGATCCCCAGCTTCTCCACCAGCCCCTGCACCATGAGCTGCTGCTTGTAGTGCGTGTCCAGGCCCTCCGGCGGGATGCTGTACTGCTGGAGGTACATCGCCTCCAGCTGCTTCTCGCCGCCGACCGACTCCGCCTCGGCCCGGCGGGTGCGCTGCACCTCGCCGCGCGGGACGGTCACGCCCTGGTTCTCCGCGGCCTGCTCGATGACCCGGCCCTGGAGCATCGTGTTCAGCGTGTCCACGCTGAGGTCGCCGCTCTGGTCGATCATCTCTTCGGCCTGGGCGCTGGCGTTCTGCGCGTCCCGCACGTCGGCGACCCGGTTCTGCAGCTGCGAGACCGTGATGCGCTCGTCGTCGCCGAGCACGGCCGCGGCTCCCGCGCGCGGTTCGCCGCCGCACGAGCTGAGCAGCGGCACGGCCGCGACGATCGCGGCGGCGGTTACGGCGAGCGCTGTCCTGCGCATGGCTGCCTCCCGGGCGGCTTTCCAGCGGCGGCTTGCCACTTCGTGATCCGGATCACGATCTTATGCAACGGGCGGCCGGCGCCACCACTGCCAAGGCGTGACTTGTCTGTTCGGCCGTCATTCACGTTCCGTACACCGCGGCACAAGAAGGTTCGGCAGTGACCGTATCCGACGTGCCGGCGCAGCCGGCAGCCGCCTCCACTTCCCCGCCGAAGCGCACCGCCGCCGGGGACTCCGCCGCCCCGGTCCCCGCCGCGCGGTCCAGGCGGCCCGGCCACCGCTACGACGTGGACCTCATCCGGCTGCTGTGCGCCTGCGGCGTCATCCTGGGGCACACCGGCTCGGAGTTCATCGACGCCGTGGGCCGCCAGGAGGCGAACGGCGCCGCCGCGTACTGGGCGGGCATGACGGCGGACGCCGTCAGCCGGTTCGCCGTCCCCATGTACTTCGCGATCGCCGGCTGGGCGGTCCTCGTCGGCGCCCCGCCGCGCGACGGGTGGCGGCTCGCGCAGCGCATGGTGCGCATCGTCGTCCCCATGGGCGTGTGGACGGTCGTCTATCTGCTGTGGGGCAAGTGGCAGTCGACAAATGAGGACCCCCTGCGGGACCTGGCCGTGGACGCGGCGTTCGGGACCGTACGCCCCGCCTACCACCTCTGGTACCTGTACACCTACGTCCCCGTCGTCCTCCTCCTCGGCTTCGTCGTCCTGCTGCGCGCCGGACGGCGCCCCTGGTGGCTCGGCGCGGTGCTCCTCGGCTTCGCGCTCGGCCCCGGCCTGCTGGCCGACGCGGGCCGGGCGGCTGACTCGGGGACGCCGTCGTTCGGCTGGGGGTTCGGCGTCTACTCGCTCGTGTACGCGGCCGGGGGCGCCCTGCTGTTCTCGCTGCGCCCGCGGAGCGGACGCGGCATACGCGCGCTGTGGCTGGCCGCGGCGACGGCGGCGATGCTGGGCGTGCTCGCCTACCAGACGCAGGTGAAGTACGTGATCCCCAACGCCCACGTGCTCGTCGCGCTGTTCACCGGCGCGGTGCTGCTGACGCTGACCCGGGTGCGGGTGCCGGAGCCGTGGCGCCCGCACCTCAAGCGCGTCGCGGGGGCGGCGTTCGGGGCGTACCTGGTGCACCTGATGGTGATCAGGACCCTGGCGGAGCCCCTGGTGTCGGCGGATCCGGGCGGCGAGGAGGCGGTGCTGCTCACCGCGGGGATCTGGGCGGCGAGCGTGGTGCTGTCCTTCGGCGCGGCGATGCTGTGGCAGCGGCTGGGTCTGCGGCGGCTGCTGGGGTAGGCCCCGGGCCCTGGAGGGCCCGTACGGACCCCAGGGCCCGTACCGGCCGCCCTACGGCTTCGTCAGCACCCTGCGCACCTTCCCCAGCGCCCTGCGGGCGTTGGGGACCCGGCCGGCGTTGCCGCCCGGCAGCCGTAGCGCCGTCAGCCGCTTGCGCTTGAAGTACGGGCGCGTGGCCGCGTCCAGGTGCACCGCCAGCCACTCCTGCGCGCTCGGGCGCAGCCGCGCGTGGTTGTCGGCCTGCATGCAGTACCCCACCGCCGTGAGCAGCCCGGCGAGTTGGGCGGCGTCGCGCGCCGGGCGTTCGGGGCCGCCCAGCTCCGGGACGAGGGAGTCCACGATGGTGACGGGGATGCGGTTGCTGTTCTGGTACGGGGCCAGCCGCTCCAGCAGCGTGCCCGTGCCGACCCGGGCGACGGGGATGCCGTACAGCGTGGCCGCGGTGAGCATCGCCGTGGAGAAGCAGCCGACGACGAGCCCGGGGCGCAGCGTGCCGTACAGCGCCTCGGCGAGCATCGGCTCCTCCTGCACCGTCAGCGTGACGCCGGCGTCCGCGGCGGCCTTCTGCAGCACCGTGGAGTAGCGGGCGGGGGCGGTGGGGTGGGGTTTGAAGAGGACCGCGCGGTGGCCGGCCGCGGCGGCGCCGCGCAGCATCCGCTCGTGCAGCGCCTCTTCCTCGGCCTGGCCGAGGATGTTGAGCGCGGCGAGGTACTGGCCGAGGAGTACGGCGGTGGGCGCGCCCTCGCCGCCGCCGACCGCCGGAGTCGCGGCGGTCACCTCGTCGAGCACGGCACGGAACGCCTCGTTCGGCACCACCTCCGCCGGCACCCCGTGCTCGGTGAGCAGCAGCGGCGCGAGGCCGGGCACGAGGTCCAGGTGCAGCAGCCGCTGCACCCGGCAGGCCATGTGCTGCGGCAGCCGCTCGCGGGTCGGGCCGTAGCTCATCAGCCCGTCCGCGTACACGTGCACGTCGGCGTCGGCGAAGATCGCGACGAGCGCCTTGGCGGGCGGCGCGGTCACCGACTCGACCACCAGGTCCAGCGGCCCGTCGCCCAGGCCCCAGGCGCGCCGCAGCAGCCGCTGGAGCAGCGGTACGTCGCCGCCCTTGGGGTGCCAGGCGGCGGGGTGGTGCGGGCGGATCTCGTGGTTGTAGTCCAGCACCTCGTCGAAGCGGGCGGAGACCGGCGTCCAGCCGTGCATCTCGGAGAGCTGCGTCGCGGTCTCGGGTACGGCCGCGTTGTTGGCGACGAGCAGGATGCGCCGGGCCGCCGAACGCGGCCCGAACTGCCCGGCGTCCAGTGCGGCGGCGAGCGTCGCCGCCCCGTACAGCGTGGAGACCTCGAAGATCTGGGTGCGGTGCTCGTGCACGGCTCAGGCGACCCTTTCCGGCTTTCCCGTACTGTCCTGCTTCCCCTGCCGCGCCGTGTTCGCGGGCTTCCCCCGTCCCGAGGCGCGCAGTTGCCGCAGCATGCGGCCGCGCTGCTCGTCCATGCCGCGCAGCGTCTCCTCCAGCACGTCCTGCGGCATGCGGCGCAGCGCGTCGGCGGAGGCCCGCTCCAGGCGTCTGGCGAGGCCGGGTTCGAGGCGGTCGGAGTTGCCGCGGTGGAAGGCGATGAGGGCGCAGTAGGTGCGTACCGCCTTGGGCAGGAAGCGGTCGGCGTCCGGGTCGGCGCGGACGGCGTCGAGCATCGCGTCGTGCGCGGGGATGAAGTCGAGCTGGCGGTCGTCGCTGATCTGCGTGAGGGAGGTCTTGACGCCGCGCCGGTAGAAGACGCCTATCAGGCCGGTGACGGCGAAGGTCTCGGCGGTCAGGTGCAGCTTCCACGTCCACAGCCGGTCCTCGGCGGTGCGCAGTTCGGCGGCGAAGCGCCGGGCGCCGTCCTGGAACAGGCGGCGGTGGTATATGCCGGCCCAGACGAAGGGGTAGTCGACCATCGTTTCGAGATTGGCCTGACCGATGCCGTCGCGGGCCGCGAGTATCGTGTCGCGGCGCCGGGCGGGGGCGCGGCGCACGACGCGTTCGCGGCCGTTGGACTGCACGTGGTCGGTGCGGACGAAGTCGGTGCCGTACCGGTCCATGGCGGCGGTGAGGTCGTCCAGATAGCCGGGCGCGTACCAGTCGTCGCCGTCGAGGAACGTCAGATAGTCGCCTCTGGCCGCGTCGATGCCGCTGTTGCGGGCGCGGGCGATGCCCTGGTTGGTCTCGTGCCGGATCACACGCGCGCCGGGCAGCGTCCGCGCGGCGCGGTCGACGATCTGCGGGGTGGCGTCCGTCGAGCAGTCGTCGACGAGGAGGAACTCCCGGTCGGCGCGGGCGTTGCGGGCCAGGCTGCGCAGGGTGTCCTGGGCGAATTCCTGCACATTGTGAAAGGGCACGATGACTGACAGTTTGGGCACTGAGCAAGGCTAGAAGGGCAATCGTTTGAACGGTTGCCGCGCAGAAGGCGAGCGGGTGAATTCTCGGTGCCGGGCGTGGAAACGCGCGCCCGCGCCCTCCGCGGCCCCGGCCGGCCGGCGAGCGGCTCCCACGGCGGGCAGCGGGCCGGTGGGCGTCGTCACGTCGCGCACTGGCTCCGCAGCGCGTCCTTGTCCGCCGTCGTCACCGGCAGCTCGTACTTGAGGGCGACCTGCGCGAACCGCACGCCGTACGCGCAGCGGATCTCCTCGTCCGGCGGCAGCCACTCCCCCGGCCCCGAGTCGCCCTTCGAGGAGTTCGTCGGGCCGTCGACCGCGAGCAGGTTCAGCGGGTCGTTCGCCAGTTGGCGGCGCTTGTCCTCCGCCCACGTCTCGGCGCCCATCTGCCAGGCGTACGACAACGGCACCACGTGGTCTATCTGCACCGCCATCGAGGACGACGGGCCGCGCTCGAACTCTATGTCCCGCCCGGCGTACGGATCGGCCAGCTCCATCGCCTCGACCACGCAGTCGTCGCCGCTCTCCAGCCGTACGTCCCGGCCGTCCCGGCGCAGCAGGTCGTTGCGGGTGTCGCAGCCGTTCCCGGCCAGCGGGATGCCGGTCGCGCTGTCCAGCCAGGCGGAGCCGAACTCGTCGCGGTCGTAACCGGAACCGGAACCGGGGCCCTCGGTGGCGAGGCCGCCGATGAGGCGCCGGGCGGCCTCGCGGTCGGCGGCGCTGGTGAGGGGGGCG
>NZ_JACBXC010000269.1 GCF_013870535.1 Streptomyces phytophilus
CCTGAACGAACTGGTCGTGCACGGCTGGGACCTCGCCCGCGCCACCGGCCGGCGTCACGAGCCGGACGACGAAGCACTGCGCGTCTCCTACGACCTGCTGGCGGCCACCCCCGGCGGGCCCGCGCGGGAGGGGATGTTCGGGCCGGCCATCGCCGTGCCCGAGGACGCACCGCTGCTGGACCGGGTGGTGGGGCTCAGCGGCCGCGACCCCGGCTGGACACCTCCCGGACGCTGACGCCCGTCCGTCGAGGGCCGTCCCGCCGCAGCGTGGCCACGGGCACGTATGGGAAGGTCAGTGGCAGTGGTCGGGCGTGGTCGCCGGTCCGGTGCCGGTGGCGCCCAGGTCATCGGAGCGGCCGGCGTCGATGCGCGGCCACTGCGCTGTGGGACGTCCGCCCGGCCACTCCCGCAGCGGCGGCCAGTCGGGAGCCCCGCCCAGGGTCCGCGTGGCCTGCCCGAGGCGCGGCCAGTCCGCCGGTGAGTCCTCCCAGTCCTCCTGGCGTCCGAACGCCGTGAGATCCATGAGCGCGTAGCTGTAGTCCACCGCCTCGGCCCCGCGGCGCTTGGTCCAGTAGGTCTCGAAGACACGGTCGCCGTCGCGCAGATAGCACACCAGGTGGAACAAGCCGAGCTCTCGTCCGACAAGAAGCGATTCGAGCGAGGGCTGGGCGGAGTACCACGGCATCGCCCAGCCCATGAAGGCCCGGTAGCGCAGGCTCTCCTCGTACGACGCCTGCGCGTCCCCGAAGCCGTAGGCGGTGTTCCGCCCCTGGCAGAACACGGCGAAGGTGATGTCGCGGGAGTGCAGATAGGCCGGCTCGCCTACGTGGCTCATCACCCAGGTGCAGCCTTCGCACTGCTCAGCGGCCGGCCGGCCGGGCCACCACATGAAGTAGTAGGCGATCATCTGCCGTCGCCCTTCGAACGCGTCCAGGAGCGTCATGGGGCGGTCCGGCCCCAGCAGCAGGCTGTCCGCGGCCACCTCGACCATGGGAAGCCTGCGGCGCGCGGCGGCGATCGCGTCGCCTTCGCGGGTGTGGGCCTTCTCCCTCGCCCGCAGCCCCTCCAACTGCTGCTCAAAGGCCGCGCGGTCGGCCACCGGCGGTTGCGCCTTGCTCGGGTTCTCGACCATCACCGGCTCCTGGGATCGCTGGGTCGTGGTTACGGGTCGCTTCCCAGCAACGTAGCCGCCGGCCGGAATCACCGACACACGCCGCACCGCGGTACCGCGTACGCGAAACAGCGAGTCGGGTACGCGGCGGGATCGTATCGAGCAGCGGCAGCAGCTGGGTGTCGTCGTTGCAGTTGCCGTTGGTGAAAAGCACCGCAAGCGGCGTCCGATGCCCGTCGGTCGATGTCTGTCGATGGTGTCTGATGGATCTGGGCCAGGTTCAGCGGTTGAGCAGTGATTCGGCGATGGTGACGGAAGGCGACGCGATCGCGGTCTGGTCGTCGGCGATGTCCCCGCGTGAATTCCGCAGCAGTCTCCCGACGGTCGGGACGGGCCGGTCGGTCGCGCCCCATCCCAGGGGCTGGGCCATGCTGACCCAGCGGGACCCGAACCGTTCCCGTCGGGCTCCCGCAAGACGCTGTCCGACGCCCGTGATCGCGGCACCTGGATGCCCCGGCCGGACGGGGTGGTCCTCCGGTCCCGCCGCGAAGGCACGGGGCGGGCGGCCCGGCACGGCACACGCCACAACCGCGCCCCCGACGATCCGGCACCGACGTGCACCGCCGAGGCGGCCCATCGCTGGTCCTGGTCCCTGCGCGGCAGCAACCAGGCCAACGCCACCGTCCGGCCGCGGCATCACCGCCGACTCGTTCTCCACCGCCGCGCACGCCGCCCTGTACGCCGCGATCACCACCCTGCGGCTTCGCCTTCGACCCGCTGGACCGCGAGACCGCGCGCGACGGCAGCCGGTCGCCGGCGGCGGCCTGCGACAGCGTGGCGACGGAGTAATGGGCTTTCCGCGCCATCTCCCGGTAGGTGATCCCGCCGGCTTCCCGGCGGAGCTTGCGCAGCTCGTACGCGAAACGCGCGACCGGCCCGTCCGCCGGATCCAGCGGTCTCACAACCGGCAGCGACGGTACGAAATCGCGCGACTCGCCTGCAAGACCAGATGCCACAAACTGCTCGCGAACGCAACGGCTTTGTCTGGCGTGGTGAAAGGGGTCTGCCAGACAATCGCCCGCCTGGCGAAACTCACTTCATGCCGGCCGTCGACCGACCGGCAGCGCGTTCGGAATGGAATTCCATCTCCGGGGCGCGCGTGGTGGGGAAGGGGGAGCGCCGAGACGATCGGGGGGATCGTGTCGCGCCGCATGGTGCGCGTTCAAGAAGGTTCGAGCGTGGCATTCCCCCTTCCCCGGCCCGTGATCAATGAGTAGAAGGAGCACACGCAATGATGAAGCGTGCCTTGTCCCGGGCTTCGGCACTGGCGGGAGGAACAGCCGCAGCCTTGGTGGTGACGGCTCTGCTCGCCACCCCCACGCAGGCCGCCGCCCCCACCTGGAGCGCATGGCAGAACATGGCCTACGACAACCAGTGCCTGGACGGCAGCATCTCCCAAGGCGTTCGTCTCAACACCTGCAACGGCGGCACCTACCAGGAGTGGTCGCCCAAGAGCAACGGCGACATCGTGCACCGTCAGTCCGGGAAGTGCCTGGACGGCAGCATCTCCCAAGGCGTTCGTCTCAACACCTGCAACGGCGGATCATTCCAGTGGTGGTTGCCCCGGTGAGGTCTCTGCCGGCGAAGTGAACGCAATCAGAGTGGATGGCTGACGGTGCCACGTAGCTGGTCGGGTAGCCGGGTCACGGCAACGTGACCCGGCTCCCTTGTCCCTCGATTGCTCTGCCTACACGGCCCCGCGGGCTCGGCTGAGGGCGGCCTGCTCCGTGGTGTCGGTCAGCGGAGCGCAGGACCGTCCGTCTTCGACGAGCGCCCTATGCGAGAATCCGTGCGACCGGGCAGCCTCAGGCCCTGCCGGGTCCGTCGGGCTCGACCGGCGCGAGCCCGACGGCAAGGTTTCGCGGCCGGCCGCACCAGCGCCGTCCTGGGGGACCAGAGCCAGGAAGGTTCGGCCGGTGTCCTGGGCCCGGCAGTTGGCAGGCCGAATACCGGAAGGCAGAGGACGAAGTCGACGATCCGCGCGCCCTTGCCTTGCACGATTACCCGCGGCTCGGCCCACGGCTGCCCCCGAGAGCACCGACGCGGCAGCATGGGTATGGCCTCAGGACCTCCACCGCATGGTCGGCGACGGCGTCATGCTCGACCTCGTCCTGACCACCCGCGACGCCGCCGTGCAGGGCCGGGAGCTCTTGTTCGTCCCCGGCGTCAAGCGCCGTTGCTGACACTGCCGACGATTCCCAGCCCTCCGGGGAGCGAACGTGAGGCGGCCCGTGGTTCCACTCGGGCCGAAATCGCGAGCCCCGCGTCCCGGACCGAGGAACACGGAGCCCAGAGGCGGACGCCAGGAAGATTGCCGCGATCTCCGCCCAGCAACCGTAGGCGAATCCGCCCTTCTCGGCCTACCGTAACCCGGTGCCCCACCCGTCAGCCGGGTTCCCGGGACGCCACGGAGGCGAAGTGAGCCGTCCCGGCGCCCCGGCCGAGTGGGGCGCGCGTGTTCCATCGTCTGTCACATGTAAGGCAGGTGACCAAAGCCATGCGGGGCAACCACACCGAGCGCCTCCGAACCACGCCCCCGCTGGTGGGTCGGGACGAGGAGCTGCACCGCCTGGTGGCGGCGGTGGCCAACCCGCCCGGCGTCGCGGTGATCGAGGGCGAGGCGGGGATCGGCAAGACCCGGCTGGTGGGCGAGCTCGCCGCCCGCCTCGACTCGTCGGGGCGGCGGATGCTGCTCGGGGGGTGCCGGCAGATCCGCGAGCCGTTCCCGCTCGGCCCGGTCCTGGACGCGCTGCGCGGCATCGGTGACGTGCTGCCGGGGCGGCGGCTGTCCGCCGTGGTCGGGGCGCTGCGGCCGTTGCTGCCCGAGCTGGCCGAGCACCTGCCGGACGCCCCCGAGCCGCTGGAGGACCGGGCCGCCGAGCGGCACCGGGTGTTCCGTGCCCTGGTCAGCCTGCTCGCCGAGGTGGGCGACGCGGTGTTGGTGGTCGAGGACGCGCACTGGGCCGACGAGCAGACCGTCGACTTCCTCGGCTACCTTCTGGCCGACCCGCCCCCCGCGCTCTGCGTGGTGCTGACCTACCGGGGCGAGGAGGCCGACGAGGCGCTGCGGGCCGTCACTACCCGGCTGGCTGCCGAGGTTGGCCGGGAGCACATTGTGTTGTCCCTGCTGGACCCCGACCAGACCAGCGCGCTGGCTGCGGCGATCCTCGACACCGGCCAGTCCGTCTCCCGGAACTTCGCCATCCACCTGTGGGAACGCACCTCGGGCCTGCCGTTCGCCGTGCAGGAGCTCCTCGCCCTGTTGCGGGAGCGCGGCATGCTGGTCCGTCGGGAGAGGGGTTGGTCGCGGCGGGCCATCGACGAGTTGGACGTTCCCGCGGGGGTGCGCCACTCGGTGTTGGAGCGGGTGCGGCGGCTGACCCCGGCGGGGCAGGCGGTGGCCGAGGCCGCGGCGGTGCTGCGGGAGCGGGTGTCGGTGGAGGTGCTGACGGCGACCTGCCCGGTGCCGCGGGCCGACGCCCTGGAGGGCCTTGAGGATGTGCTGGGGTCCGGGTTGCTGGAGGAGCGCGGGTCCATGGTGGGGTTCCGGCACATGCTGGCGGCGCAGTCGGTGTACGCGAGCCTGCCGCTGCCCCGCCGCCAGGACCTGCACGGCAGGGCGGCCACCGCGGTGCGGTCCCTGGTGCCGCCGCCACTCGGGCAGGTCGCCCACCACCTGCGCGAGGCCCACCTGTACGACCAGTGGGTGGACGCCGCCGAGGCCGCCGCCGAACAGGCCGCCGAGCTCAACGACGACACCGAGGCCGCCAGGGTGCTGGAGGACGTGCTGCGCACCGCACCGCTGGACCCGGCCCGCCGCGGCGCGCTCACCATCAAACTCGGCTGGGTCGCCATCGAGGCCCGCCACTTCGTCGCCGTCCTCGACCTGTTCGAGCAGGCCCTGGCCCTGGGACAGCCCCGTGCGGTCCGCGGCCAGCTGCGGTTCTTCACCATCCCGCTCCAGGAGCAGTTGGCGGCCGAACCGGCGATGCTGTGGCGGACCGCGACCGCCGCCCTGGAGGACCTGGAGGGCCAACCGGAGTTGTCCGCCTGGGCCATGCTCAGCCTGGCCCTGCCCTACGGCCTGGACCCACCCGCCGCGGAACACCTGGCCTGGGCCAACCGGGCGCTGGAGCTCGTCCCGCAGATCCGTGACCGGGCATTCGCCGTGTTCATCCTCGGCAAGGTCGCCATGCTGCTGATCAATGTCGGCGACCCGCGCTGGTCCGTGCTGACCGAGCAGGTGCTGGAGCTGACCGGAGGGACGCCGGTCCACACCCGCGAGGTCAACGCCTACGCCTCCATCGCGGAAGCAGCCATGCACGTCGGCAACCACGCATGGGCCGAACGCCTGCTGGACGCCGCGGCCGACGCCCCCGTCGGCCCTCGCCTGGACCTCCTCACCGACGCCCTGCGGCTGGTCCTGGACCACCGCAGGGGCCGGTGGGACGGGCTCGAGGAGGCCGCTGCGCCGCTGCGGTCCACGCTGCGGGACCGCCCGGGGCTGTGGATCATCGTCGAGTCCGTGTCGGCCTGCCTGGCGCTGTCCCGCGGCGAGCTGGACGGTGTCGACGCCAGGCTCTCGGGCGCCGTGGAGGCGGCCCTGGACGCGTCCGGGGTGGAGGTGTTGCCCGCACTGACCACCGCGTACCTGCGCCTGAGCACGGCCACCGGCGAGGCCGACCGGGCGCTTGCCGCGACCCGGGACCCACTCCGGCTGTGGGAGGTCAAGGAGATGTGGCCGGTGGCGGTGCGGGCGTTGCCGGCTCTGGTCGAGGCGCTGCTGGCGGTCGGACGGGCGGTGGAGGCCGCCGAGCGGCTGGCCGGGTTCGAGGCCGGACTGCGGGACCGGGACGCCCCGTTCGCCCCGGCCGCCCTCGCCCACGCCCGGGGCCACCTCGCCGCCGCGGCC
>NZ_JACBXC010000027.1 GCF_013870535.1 Streptomyces phytophilus
CGTTTGCGCGTCTTCCGGAACTTGTGTGTACGTACGCGTGCCACAACTGCCTCCGGGTGGGGGGTGGTTACGTGGGGGGAACGGCCGGGCGCGGCGCCCGCCCCGGGAAGGGCGGCACGGGCCCGCGCCCGACCGCGGTCGATCCGGCCGGGTCAGCAGCTCAGGTTGTCCCCGGGGGTCGTGCCGAGGATCTGCACGAACTGGGTGTACTTGTCGATCCGGCTCTGCACCTGGCCCGGGTTGCCGCCGTTGCACTCGATCGACCCGTTGATGGCCCGGATGGTCTCGCCGAACCCGTGCCCGCCGACGATGGCGTCGTGCGCGGGCATCGACCCCGGCCCGGACTGCGTCATCCAGTACCAGATCCCGGTCTTCCACGCGACGGCGGCGTTCTGCTCGACCTGCCAGGGGTCGTTCAGCAGGTCGATCCCGAGGGCGTCGCCGGCGGCCTTGTAGTTGAAGTTCCAGCTGAGCTGGATGGGCCCGCGCCCGTAATACGCGGCCTGCCCGGCGGGACAGCCGTAGGACTGCGACGCGTCGCAGTAGTGCGGGTAGTTGTCCTGGTTCTGCTCGACGATGTGCACGAGCCCGCCGGTCTCGTGGCTGACGTTCGCCAGGAAGGCGGCGGCCTCGCGCTTCTGCGTGGTCTCGTCACCGGTGGTGGCGAACCCGGGGTACGCGCTGAGCGCGTCGGTCAGCCCCTGGTACGTATAGAAGGAGTTCCGCCCCGGGAACATCTGCTCGAACTGCGCCTCGCTGACGACGAACGCGGCAGCCGCCGTCTCGTCCGCACCGCCCTCGCCCTCGCCGGCCGACGCGGTCACGGGCACGACGACGGCAAGCGCTGCCGCCAACGCCCCGATCGCGAGCAGGGCTTTGACCTTCGTTCCGAGTTTCCTCAGCACCTCATCACTCTCCTGGTGGGGGGTCACCGGCGCGTACGCCGGTATGGGAGCTTGACGGGGCGCAGTCAATCACCTTGGTCTGCACCAAGACAAGGTGTAGACCAATGGCTTCTACTCAGGTCGACTTGTCGGCTTCCGCCTCCTGCGGACTGTTCACGCCCCCGCGGGCATCACCGTGAGGGGAGACTGCTGCGGAAATCGCCGTACGCCTCCCGCATCCACTCTTTCGAAGAAGACCTCGACGAGGCCGTAGTCCCGGCGCATGAACTTCTTGCGCTTGTCCTCAAGGAAGTCGCCGGGAAGCGCACGCGCCCACTCGTCCGGTGTGGAGTCCGCGGTCGCCCCTCCGAGGCTCTCGTGCTGCACGACCCGGCTGTACAGGTCGACGTCCGTCGCCATCACATCTTCTCCAGCGCCTTGATCAGGAAGTGAATTTCGAGGGCCCGGTTCACCTTCGTACGGTACTCACCCGCACCATCGACGACTTCACCGCGGTTCCGGTGACCCCCGTCGAGTAGAACCGAGCCCGTGGCGCATCCACGCGACCCGGAGGATAGCTGTGGCGCGTCCTGTACTCCTCGAACGCCGTCTGCTGGGTGTCGAGGGCCTCGTACGGGTCGCGGGCAGCCGCGGTTGAGCCCGGAGCCGTCGCGATCGGCGGCGTCGCCGGGCCCAGGGCTCCTGCGAGGAGCGTTCGGCGGGTCGGGGGGCTGGGCGTGTGATGTCCCTTCTATGGTGGGCTTGACGCCGCGGTCAGTCCGCCTGCATGAGTGACTCCGCCTTGCCGGAGGCGTTCTCGATGCGGTAGAGCGCGCTGTTCTCGTCGCCCGCGTACCACGTCGTGCCGTAGTCCAGGACGTACAGGGCACCGTCGGGGCCGAAGGCCGCGTCCATCAACTGGGTTCCGGACCAGGGGATGTTGGCGATGTCGCCGCGGCTGCCGTCGGCGTTCACGGCGATGTTCTTGATCCAGCGTCGGCCGAACTCCATGGCGAAGAAGTCGCCGTCGAACTCCTGCGGGAACTTCACCGCGGAGTCCAGGTCCGGGTCGTAGCGGTAGACGGGTCCGGCCATGGGGGACTCCATGCCGCTGCCGAACTCCGGCAGGGAGCCGCCGTCGTAGGGGATCCAGGCCGGCTGGGCCGGCGGGAGGGTGCTCTGGCCGGTGTTGTGCGGGGAGTCGTTGACGGGCGCCGAGCAGTTGAACGGGGACCCGGAGGTGCCCGTGGCGAAGTTGTAGTCGACATAGGGTTGGTTGTTGCCGACGCAGTACGGCCAGCCGTAGTTGCCCGGTCCTGCCACGCGGGCGAACTCCACGATGCCGCCCGGGCCCCGGCTCGGAGATGCGGACCCGGCGTCGGGGCCGTAGTCGCCGACGTAGACGACGCCCGTCTGCTGGTCGACGCTCATGCGGTACGGGTTGCGGAAGCCCATGGCGTAGATTTCGGGCCGGGTCTGCGGTGTTCCCGGCGCGAAGAGGTTGCCCGCCGGGATGTCGTACGAGCCGTCGTCGTTGACCGTGATCCGCAGGATCTTGCCGCGCAGGTCGTTGGTGTTTCCCGCCGACCGCTGCGCGTCGAACGCGGGGTTGCGGTTGCCGCGTTCGTCGATCGGGGTGTAGCCGGCGGAGGCGAAGGGGTTGCTGTCGTCGCCGGTGGAGAGGTAGAGGTTGCCCTCGGCGTCGAAGTCGATGTCGCCGCCGGTATGGCAGCACTGCCCGCGGTCGACCGGCACGTCGAGGATCGTCTGCTCGCTGCCGAGGTCGAGGGTGCGGTCCTCCTTGAGAGTGAACCGGGAGAGCCGGTTGACGCCGTTGAACGGCTCGAAGTCCGCGGCCGAGCCCTCGCTTGGTGCGTCCCCGGACGGAGTGTCGAGCAGGGGAGAGTAGTACAGGTAGACGAAGCGGTTGGTGGCGAAGCCGGGATCGACGCCGAGGCCCAGCAGACCGTCCTCGTCGTGGCGGTAGACGTCGATCTTACCCGCGACCTGCGTGGTGCCCTGCGCGTCGGTGACCCGCACGGTACCGTCGCGCGAGGTGTGCACCACCGAGCGGTCGGGCAGCACAGCCAGCGACATCGGCTCGCCCGTCTCGGCGGCGCCCTTGGCGAGAGCCACCTGCCGGAACTCCGCCTGCCGGGTGTCGCCCGCCCCGGCGGGTTCGGCCGAGGCCGGCGACAGCATGGTGACGGCGCCTGCGGTGGCGAGCAACGGGCAGATGCCCGCCGCGAGAATCCTTCTGAAGTGTCTGTGCATGTGAACCCTCCGTGGGGTGGTCCGCGGTCCGGCGCAGGGCTGTTCCGGCCCGTCGTGGGCCCGGCCGGGATGTGTGACCGGAACGGGGCGGGCGGCTCGGTGTTCTCGTGCTGAGGCGGGGCGCCCTGCACCTGCGCTCGGCAGGGCCCTCCCGGGCGCCCCGCCCCGGTCCGTGGAAGACGGCGTCTGCCGTACGTCAGGGGGCGCTGTTCAGCGCTTCCAGCACGGCGGTGTACGCCTGCTTCTTCTGGTAGTTGCCGTCGAACAGCAGCGGGGTGTCCTGGCCGCGCCAGGAGTACTTGTCGGTGATGCCCCACGTGGTGATGCCGGTGCAGCGGGACACGGCCACGCATGCCTCGGTGACCGTGCGGTAGGCGTTGGCCTGGGCGCTGCCGGAGCCGCCGATGTCCAGCTCGGTGATCTGGACGTCGACGCCGAGGTCGGCGAAGCGCTGCAGGTTCTGCCGGTAGCTGCCGAGGTCGGAGTTCGAGTCGAGGTGGGACTGGAAGCCGACGCAGTCGATGGGTACGCCGCGGGCGAGGAAGTCCTGGACCATGCGGTAGATGCCGTCGCTCTTGGCGTTGACGCCGTCGGTGCCGTAGTCGTTGTAGCAGAGCGTTGCGCCGGGGTCGGCGGCGTCGGCGGCGCGGAAGGCGTCCTCGATCCAGCCGTTGCCGATCTGCTGCTGGAGGTTGGACTGGCGGCGGCTGCCGTCCCATTCGAACGCCTCGTTGACCACGTCCCAGGAGTCGATCTTCCCGGCGTAGTGCCCGGCGACTCCGTCGATGTGGTCGAGCATCGCCTGGCGGAGGTTGTTGCCGGTCAGCCCCTGCACCCAACCGGGCTGCTGCGCGTGCCAGACGAGGGTGTGGCCGCGTACGGACATGCCGTTGTTCTGGGCGTGGGAGACGAGTTGGTCGCCGCCGCTGAAGTTGAACTGGCCCCGGTTGGGTTCGGTGGCGTCCCACTTCATGACGTTCTCGGCGACGATGCTGTTGAACTCCCGGTTCAGCGTGCCGGCGTAGTCGCCCTCGCCGAGGAGGTGCGGGGCCACGGCGGCGCCGTAGTAGCGGCCGCTCTCGGCCGCCGCGGCGCCGAGCGTGTCGGCGGCGTGCGCGCTGCCGGGGAACGCCAGGAGACCGGTGGCCGCGAGGCCGGCGGACGTGACGGCCGCGGCGGCCGACCAGGCGAGGCGGCGCGAAGGCCGTACGCGTGAGGTGCTGGGCATGACTGCTCCCTGATTTCCGGTGGAGGGTGACAGACGCCGTCCGGCTTCTGTCCGGATCCGATGGTTCAGTCGAGGACGGCTTCCCAGTCGGTGCCGGGTGCGGTGGCGCCCTCGGGGAGGCGGTCGCGGGCTGCGGTGTCGCCGTACAGGCTCCAGCGGAACCAGTCCACGAGGGTGTTCTGGGTCTGGTCGAAGGTCGGGAAGCCCGGGTTGAGATACGCGGCGTGGTCTGCGCCGACGTGGGTGAGGAACGCCTTGGGGGCGGACAGCTCCCCGTATGCCTGGCGGGCCAGGCTGTACTGGCAGGTGGGGTCCTGGTCGCCGTGGATGAACAGCACGTTGGCGTCCAGCCCCGCCGGGTTGCCCATGTCCACGCAGGCGACCGGGACGGCGGCTTTGATCCGGTCGTCCGGCCAGTTGGTCAGCAGGCCGTGGACGGTCATGCCGCCCATCGAGTGGCCGGAGACGCCGACGCCGGCCGCGGTGTCGATGTGGCCGGCGAAGGGGCTGCCCGAGGCGTCGTTGAGCGCCAGGGTCTGGGTGATGACCTCGGAGACGTCCTTCGACCACTCGCCTCCGTACACGGAGCCGATGTTGGTGTTGTCGCTGATCGAGGGGGCGGGGCAGATGAAGCCGGCGGACGCTATCGCGTGCGTCTGCGAGGCGTAGGAGTCGGAGTTGCCGTACATGCCGTGGTTCCAGTGGGCGACGGGGAACAGGCCGTCGGCGAGCGGGGCGTTGGGCACGGGGCTGCCGCCGGGGTTTCCGGTGGCCGGGTAGAAGATCTTGGTGAACAGCCGGCGGCTGCCGCGGGACCAGTTGTACTCACGTACCCCGATGGCGAAGTCCTGGGCCGGGGCGGACCGGGAGAGGACGGGCCGGTGAACCGGGCGGCCGGCGGCCGGTACGGCGCCGAGCAGGGAGGCGGCGCCCGTCGTTCCGGCGATACCCACGCCCAGCAGCGTGCTCAGAGCGGTGCGCCTGTTCATGGACATACGAAGACACTCCAATGTGGGGGAAGGATCCGTGGGGCCGAGCGCGCCGTGCGCGGCGCGCCCGGGGTGGTTCAGCAGCCGTCGGTGGTCTGGGTGGCCAGGCCCAGCCGCCAGGGGAGCTGGGAGTACTCGCCGCCGGCGGCGGGGTCCATGCCCTGGTACAGGAGCTGCAGGTTGCAGGGGTCCAGGGTCATGGTCTGATCTCTGGTGGTGCGGATCAGTTCGCCGTGGCTGATGTCCCGCGTCCAGGCGTTGCCGCCTTCGAAGGTGACGTTGTTGCTGCGGGCGAACGGATTGGCCTCGGTGTCGGCCAGCGGCTGCCACTGGCCGCTCAGGCCCTGCGAGGTGAAGGAGCGGTACCAGCGCCGGCCGTCACTGCCGATGGCCTCCCAGATCAGCAGGTAGGTGTCGGTGCCCTCGACGCGGTAGACGGCGCCGCCTTCGAAGAGGTTGTTCTTGGTGTCCGACAGCACGATCTGGGTGTTGCCGAAGCCGCCCGGGAATTCGGCCACGGTGGTTTCGGAGCGGTAGACGTGGCCGTTGTCGTCGGCGGAGAACAGGTAGCAGTCGGTGTCGTCGCAGATGACGTAGAAGTCGAGCCAGTAGCCGTCGCCGATGTTCTCCTTGACGATGTCCGGCATGCTGTCCATGAAGTTCCGCGGAGCCGACCAGCTGGTGGGGTCGTCGGGGTCGGTGGTGGTGGAGAACGAGGGCAGACCCGTCTGGTAGACCAGGTACCACTCGTCCTTCGGGGCGAAGTAGAAGGCGTGCGGCGCGGCGCGGTAGCCGGTGCCGATGCCGGAGGCGGTCTCCAGGTCGGTCTGCTTCGCGTCGGCGGCCTGGGACCAGTCCTCGAAGCCGGTGTGGGCCAGGCCCCAGTCGCCGGCGGTGTCGACCCTGGTGAAGAAGACGTGCCAGGTCCCGTCCTCGTCCTGGACGACGGACGGGTCCTTCGCCGCCACGGAGTTGAGGCCCGGTTGGGGTGAGATCAGCGGGCCGGTGGACGACCACTGAAAGCTCTCCGGCAACTCCTGCCGGACGGCTTCGTGAGTACCCGTCGCCGATGCGGACGTACGCAGGGGAGAGGACTCGGCGGGGACGGCGAACAAGGCCGGGGACAGAACGAGGAGGACGGCCGCGGCCGCCCGTGTCGACCGCGGGCGTCGGCGATGTTTCGACAGAGGCATGGGGGGTTCTCCATCGCGGCTCAGCCGGGGGCCTGCCACGCGGCGTCGGGTCTCTCCAGCTACCCGAGAGCAAGACCACGCGCGGGCGAGCCTCACCGGAACGAAAACGGAGTGGTGCGAGTGCTGTCGTGCGGTGACCTGCCGTACGGCGCGGCCAGTGCAGCCGACATGGTTCGATATATCGAACTATGGTCGGACTCTCAGACAGGGATGATTGGGGGGTGGAGCCGAGGCGTCAACCCTCTGCGCAGAATAATTTCGGTTCGAGGAACGAAATTTTCGGTGCAGGACTTCATGAGGCGACCACATCGCGTACGTAGGGGATGGTCTGGGGGCCCTCGGGCAGCACGCACAGCCGGGCACCGGGGCCCGAAGCGGCCAGCGCCTCGGCGACGGCCGTGGTGACGTCGCCGGTGTGCTCAAGGTGGGCGGCGGCGAGCTCGGCGGCGGAGAGGCGTTCGGTACGCATGACGACCCGGCAGTGCGCCTGGATGGTGGCCTGGACCTGCACCTGCCACTGGTCGGGCACGGTCTCGGTACGGGTGCCGATGGCGTCCAGCAGCGCCCGGGGGGACGGCGCGGAGGACAGGACCTCGCGGTAGCCGCCGTGGTCGGGAAAGCCGTCGCGGCACTCGGCTGCGCAGATGATCGTGCCGCCCGGGCGTACGACCTGGTACGCGGCGGACATGCCCTTGACTGCCTGGTAGAGATTCTGATCCAGCGGAAAGCCGGAGTTGGTGGTGACGACCACGTCGTAGCGGCCGTCGACCGGCCGCATGGCGGTACGTGCGGCCTCCGCCGTGGCGGCGGCGTGCATGGCCGGCAGGTCCCCGCCGAAGGCGGCGACGATCTCCTGGTCACGGTTGAGCACGACGTCGAGCGCGAACGTCACGCCGGTGGCGTCGGCGATCGCGCGCACGTCGTCATGCACCGGGTTGCCGTGCGTGATGCCCCACGTGGCGCGCTCGTCGCCGATACGGGTGGCGTCGTGCAGGACAAGGGCCGTCTCCAGTGCCGCGAGCCCCGGCGCTACGAGCTTGGGACCGCCGGAGAAGCCGGCGAAGAAGTGCGGTTCGACGAAACCTGTGGTGATCCGCACGTCCGCCGCGGCCCACTCGCTGTTGAGCCACACAGGCACGCCGGCCCCGTGAATGCCCATCCAGGTGAGCCGCGTGCGGTCGAACGCGTCGTGGTTGACGACCCGCACGGTGTCCACGACGGCGTCGCCGAACATCCGGCGCAGTTCGGCGTCGGTGTTGCCGCGGTGCGTGCCGGTGGCGACCAGGATCACCACGTCCTCGGGCCGGACGGTGCCGTCGAGTTCGGCGAGGAGGGCGGGGATCACCAGGTGCCGCGGCTGCGGGCGGGTGCCGTCGCAGGCCGAGATCGCCACCGTCTGCCCAGGGCGCACCCGCTCACGCAACGGCGGTCCGGCTACCGGCTCGCGCAGTGCGGCCCGCAGCGCGGCCGACGGGTCGGCGGCTCCAGGCCGATGCACCGGCGTGACGACCGTGGCCGTTTCCGGGACGTCGATGCCGAGCCCGTGCTCGCCATATGCCAGATGCGCCCTCACATCCCGGCCTCCGGGTGCGACGCGACCTGCGCGGCCGACGTGAGATGCCTGCGCAGCCACGCCTCGGTGGTGCTGACGTGGATGAGCGCGGCGGCCTGGGCGAGCGCCGCATCGCCGGCGGCCAGCGCATCATAGATCTCCCGGTGCTGGGCGAGCGTCCGGTCGGCGACGTCCCCGTCGACCATCCCGCGCCAGACCCGGGCGCGCACGGTCCGGCTTGAGATCCCCTCCAGCAGGCTCGCCAGTGTCTGGTTGCCGGTGGCAGCGACGACGGCCCGGTGGAAGGCCGCGTCGTGCTTGTTGAGCAGTTCGACGTCGTCCCTGGCCGCATGCATGGCGTCCAGATGTCCCGCCACACCGGCGAGTTGGTCGGCCGAGATGCGGGTGGCGGCCAGGCCGGTGGCGACCGGCTCGAAGAGCCGGCGCACCTCGGTGAGTTCCAGCAGGGTGTCGCCCTGGAGCAGTTCGACCGCGGAGCCCAGTCCTTCGAGCAGCACGCTGGGCTCCAGCGTCGTGACGTACGTGCCGTCGCCCCGGCGGATTTCCAGCACCCGTGCGACGACCAGCGCCTTGACCGCTTCGCGCATCAGCCCCCGGGACAGGCCCAGCTCTGCGGCCAGTTGCTGCTCGGCCGGCAGCTTCGCACCCGGCGGAAGCTCGCCCGATGCGATCAGCTCCCGAAGGCGCCTGATCGCCTTGTCGGTCAGTGACATCGCTCGGCCTCCAGCCTCGGACGTGGATCCGGCCCGCCCCACGATCACCGGTCTTCCGGGTGGTGCGAAGCACTATACATCTGATGTCTAGGTCATCGAACCGTCGATGGGACGCGATCCCTCGCCGTGAGGTCAGCTGTATCAGTTGCGAGAAAGAATGGTATGCCTGATTTGGGTCATGGATATTTACGCGAGAGGGTTGCGTCGGTTACCCCAGACATTTAATGTCTCCGGCGTGTCACGGTCGATGAGGCCATTGGCGGACCGGGAGGTGACCGTCGGTGGGCGCCGTCGGCCAGGTCCGGCCGACGGGATGCGGGCCGGTCTCATCAGACGCCAGAGGAACGTGTCTGTTCGCGGTGTCGGAGGTGCCCGCCGCAGCTGCGCTGATCGTGCTTGCACCGCGCTGGCCGGCTCCTGGTCGGGCTTCGGCAACGGACCGCGCTCCCGGTAGGGCTGCGGGACTTTGTCAGGACCCAGTGGAGGATCAGGATGCGGAGACTGACGCGCAGGCAGATGATCAGGCTCAGTGCGGCGGGCACGGGGGCCGTCATGATGCCTGTCCCATGGACGGCCGCCGCCCGTGCCGACGCGGCCGCGCCCCCGGAGGTGCGAGCGGTCGACGACCTGGCGCTGTGGTACGACGAGCCGGCCGGCTCCGACTGGTTGCGCGCGCTGCCTGTCGGTGCCGGACGCCTCGGTGCCATGGTCTTCGGCAACGTCGGCACCGAGCGGCTCCAGCTCAACGAGGACACGCTCTGGGCGGGCGGACCGTACGACCCCGCCAACCCGGGGGGTGCCGATGCGCTGCCGCAGATCCGGCAACTGGTCTTCGACGGCCAGTGGGAGCAGGCGCAGTCGCTGATCGACCGGACGATGCTCGGGAAGCCGGCCGGAGAGCTGGCCTACCAGCCCGTCGGCGACCTCACCCTCACCCTCCCCGGCACGGGCGGAACGTCCGAGTACCGGCGGTGGCTCGACCTCACCACCGCCACCGCCGCGGTGACCTACGTGGCGAACGGCGTGCGCTTCCACCGCGAGGTGATCGCCAGCGCACCGGACCAGGTGATTGTCATGCGCCTGACCGCGGATGCGCCCGGCTCGATCTCGTTCACGGCGACGTTCGCCAGCCCGCAGACGGCCTCGACCTCCAGCCCCGACGCAACGACGATCGCGTTGGACGGAGTCTCGGGCAGCATGGAGGGTATCGCCGGTTCCGTCCGGTTCCTCGCGCTGGCCAGGGCCGTTGCCGAGGGAGGCACGGTTTCCGGCTCGGGCGGCACGCTCCGGGTGGCGGACGCCGACAGCGTGACGCTGCTGATCTCCGTCGGCACGAGCTACGTCGACTACCAGAACGTGGGCGGCGACCACCGGGGCATCGCCCGCAAGCACCTCGACGCCGCACAGGCCGGCGCGTACGACGACCTCCGCGGCCGGCACGTGGCCGACTACCAGGAGCTGTTCGGCCGGACCACCCTCGACCTCGGCCGTACGGGAGCGGCCGACCAGCCGACCGACGTCCGGATCGCCCAGCACGGCGGTGCCGACGACCCGCAGTTCTCCGCGCTGCTCTTCCAGTACGGCCGCTACCTGCTGATCTCCTCTTCGCGGCCCGGCACCCAGCCGGCCAACCTCCAGGGCATCTGGAACGACCAAATGGCCCCGCCGTGGGACTCGAAGTACACCCTCAACGCCAACCTGCCGATGAACTACTGGCCGGCCGGCTCGACGAACCTCTCCGAGTGCTACGAGCCGGTGTTCGACATGATCGACGACCTCGCGGTGACGGGCGCCCGCACGGCAGAGGTGCAGTACGGCGCCCGCGGCTGGGTCACACACCACAACACCGACGCATGGCGCGGGACCTCGGTCGTGGACGGGGCGTTCTGGGGCATGTGGCAGACCGGCGGGGCGTGGCTCGCCACCATGATCTGGGACCACTACCGGTACACCGGCGACGTCGACTTCCTGCGCGCCAACTACCCCGCCATGAAGGGCGCCGCGCAGTTCTTCCTCGACACCCTGGTGGCGGAACCGGACCTCGGATGGCTGGTCACCAACCCGTCGAACTCGCCGGAGCTCGCCCACCACGCGAACGCCTCCGTGTGCGCGGGCCCCACCATGGACATGCAGATCCTGCGCGACCTGTTCGACGGCTGCGCCCGGGCCGGCGAGATCCTCGGCGTGGACGCCGACTTCCGCGGACAGGTCCTGGCGGCCCGGGAGCGGCTGGCCCCGATGCGGATCGGCGCCCGCGGCAACCTCCAGGAGTGGCTCCACGACTGGACGGAGACCGAGCAGTCCCACCGGCACGTCTCGCACCTCTACGGTCTGCACCCCGGCAACCAGATCACCAAGCGCGGCACACCCGAGCTGTTCGAGGCCGCCCGCCGGACGCTGGAGCTGCGCGGCGACGACGGAACGGGCTGGTCACTGGCCTGGAAGATCAACTTCTGGGCGCGCATGGAAGAGGGCGGCAGAGCACACGAACTGATCCGCGACCTCGTGACGCCGGACAGGCTCGCGCCCAACATGTTCGACCTGCACCCGCCGTTCCAGATCGACGGCAACTTCGGCGCGACGTCCGGCATCGCCGAGATGCTGCTGCACAGCCACCACGGCGAACTGCACCTGCTGCCCGCCCTGCCGTCGGCCTGGCCGAACGGGAGGGTCGAGGGCCTGCGCGGACGCGGCGGATTCACCATCGGCGTCGCGTGGGCCGGCGGCCGGGCCGGGGAATTCTCCCTCACCTCCGACCGAGACCAGAACGTGAAGGTTCGCAGCCAGATGTTCGGCGGTGGCTACGAGGTGATCGATGTCACCGGTGGCGAACCGGTCCAGCCTGAGCAGCCCGAGCCGGATCTGATCGAGTTCGCCGCTCGGTCCGGCCACACGTATCGCGCGAGCGCCCTCGGGCGGGGCAGAGGGGAAAAGGCCACGTGAACGGCCGTCTCCTGGCTCGGCCGATCACTGACCGCGCGAAGCCGCTAGCGCTCCAGCCGGACCGGGTCGCCCGGTGCGCTGCGGCGGACGAGCCAGGCTTCGGTGATGTGGGCGAACATCGCCTCGGCGGCGCCGCTCGGATCGTGCGCGGCGATGCGTTCGTAGATGCGGCGGTGGCCGCGGTTGGACGCGACGCACAGGGCACGCTCCGGGTGCCCCATGTACCGGGCGGTGTTGACGACCTGGCTCTCCAGCGCACGCACTACGGCACGGGCGATGCGGTTCTGGGACGACTGCATGATCACGTCGTGGAACGCGCGGTCGTGTTCGGCGTACGTGACGTGGTCGTCGACGAGCTCGTCCATCCGGTCCACCAGCGTGCGCAACCGGTCGACGACGTCCTGAGTGGCCAGCCGGGCGGCGACGTTCGCCATGTCGGATTCGAGCAGGCGCCGCGTGACGACGAGGTCGTCGAGGATCGCCAGGCTCTCGTCCCGGGCGATGCTCGCGGCCAGGACCTGCTCGTCGAGCATGTTCCACAGCGCCGGTGCGGTCACCGTGGTTCCGGAGCCCTGGCGGACCTGTACGAGCCCCTTCTCCTGCAGCACCTTCACGGCTTCCCGGACGACGGTCCGGCTCACGCCGAAGGTCTCGCAGAGGGCGGGCTCGGGGGGCAGAGGCGCCCCCGGTGGGTGCTCCCCGCGGACGATGCGTCCCACCAGCTCCGCCGTGACCGCCCTGGCGAGGCTGGCGGGTCGTTGGGCCCAGGTCGGGGGTGGGGAACTGCTCTGGGCTGCTGGCTGGGATGTCGTCATGGTTCCTCCGACGGCCCCGCGACCACGCGGTGCCATGACTAGACGGTCATCATACGTGACAAGACATTGACGTAATACGTCATACGAGTTATGTTTCCGAGCCATCGGCGATGGCCCGCCGTCTTCCGGCAGCAACGGAGAGTGATCGACATGAAGCGGCCAGCACTGTGGTCGGTCGTCCTGGTCGCCGGGCTGCTGTCCGGCTGCGGCAGCGCGGGCTCCGGCTCGTCGTCCGACGCTGCGGACGACAAACTCGTGGTCTGGGACTGGAAGTCCGGCGAGGAGACGGCCGCCTCCTACATCGAGCAGGCAAAGGCCGACTTCGCCGAGCTGCACCCCGATGTCGAGGTGGAGTTCGTGGCCCAGCCCTTCGACCAGTACTACACGCTGCTCGGCACGGCCATGCAGTCCGGCAAGGGCCCGGATGTCATGCTCTTCAACGGCGGCGGCCAGCTGCGCGACCGGACGGACGCCCTGCTTCCCCTTGACGACTACGTGGCCGAGGACAGGAAGCGGCTGGCGGGGTGGGAGGCGTTCACCGCAGAGGGCAAGGTCTATGCCGCGCCGGTGACGTTGCAGGGTCATCCGATCTACTACAACAAGGCACTCTACGAAGAGGCCGGACTGGATCCCGAGCAACCGGCGAGCACGTGGAGGGAGTTCGTCGACGACTGCGAGGCCATCGCCGAGGCGACGGAGGCCAGTTGTCTCTCCCTCGGGAACAAGGAGGGCTTCGGCATCCAGTTCTTCCTCTCGGGACTGGGACCGGGCGTCCTCTCTCCGCAGGAGTACGACGACTGGATCGCCGGAGACCGGGACTGGAACTCCCCCCGCGTGCGGCGGATCTTCGAACTCTGGAAGGAGACCGGCACCGCCGGCATGAACAACGAGGGCGCCAGTTCGACATTGCTGTTCAACGACGCCTTCGCGCTCTTCCAGTCCGGTAAGGCCGCCCACATAGTCGGGCTGATGTCGGACGTCGGCCACTGGAAGGACTTCAGCGAGTTCCTGGACGAGGCCGAGATCGGCGTCATGCAGGCCCCGCGCGCCGAGGCCGACGCCGAGCCCGTCCTTCCGTACGACGGCGGAATCGGCTACGGGGTCGCCGAATGGACGAAGAAGCCGGACCTGGCCGCGGACCTGGTGCGCTCCCTGACCTCGAAGAACGCTCTCAGCGCCTTCTACGCCGATGCAGGCGCGGTCGTGTCCGACACCACCATCGACGTCTCGGGCGGCGGCCAGGCCCTCGGTGCGATCGTGTCGGAGATCGAGACCGGCAAGCCCGCACTGCACGTCGCGCTGTCCTCCAAGACGCTGGAACTGATGGGGAGGCTGTCCCAGCAGATCCTGAGCGGATCGACCAGCGTCGACGACGCGCTGAAGCAACTGGTCGACTCCGACCGGAAGGGCTGATTTCGTGCCGCTCCGGGGTTCGCCGCCGGCCGCACACCAGGCCGGTGACGGGTGGGCGGACGGGACGAAGGCGAAGCAGCGCACGCGCACGGCGGGCTTTGGGGCACACGGCGCACGGGTCCGCGGCGGGCGGCGGGCCGAACGCCTCGCGCCCTACGTCCTGGTGGCCCCGGCCGTCCTGGTCATCGTGGCGTTCCGCCTCATCCCGCTGCTCATGGGCGTCAACTTTTCCTTCACCGGCGACGGCGAGCGCGACGGGCAGGCGGTGGGCCCGGACAACTACGTGGAACTGTTCGAGGACCCGCTCTTCGGCACCGCGCTGCGGAATGTCGGACTGCTGGTGCTGCTGCTGCCGGTGGCGGTGGCGATACCGGGCCTGCTCGCGACGTTCATCTACCTGCGGGTGCCCGGGCACCGGTTCTACCGAAGCGTGTACTTCTTTCCCGCCGTGCTCTCCCCGGTGATCGTCGGAGCGATCTTCAATCTGCTGCTGGCCTTTGACGGCCCTCTGAACGCGGCCCTCGGGAATGTCGGCATCGACCCCGTCGACTGGCTCGGCGATCCCGACGTCGCCATGTTCACGGTCGTCGGAGTGCACGTCTGGGCGACGTTCGGGATGGCACTGGTGGTTTTCCTCGCCGGGTTCTCCACCTTGGACAGCACGCTCCTCGACGCCGCCCGGGTCGACGGCGCGTCGCTGCCCCGGGTCATCTGGCACGTGATCATCCCGGGCTTGTCCCGCACCATTCAGTTCGTCTTCGTCACCACCATGATCGGGATGCTGACCTCCATGTTCGGCCTGCTCTACGTGATGACCAGCGGCGGTCCGGAAGGGTCGACCTACCTGCCGGAGTACTACATCTGGATCCAGCAGGGGCAGATGAACCGCCCGGCGCTCGCCTCTGCCGCCTCGACCGTTCTCTTTCTCCTCATGCTCGTGGTGGGGCTCGCGCAGATCGGGCTGCTCCGCCGCGCGGGGAGGGAGAAGTGACGCGCCGCCCCCGCCGGAGCGCCTGGCTGCTCGCCGTCCCGATGGCCGCCCTCGCGCTGGCGACGATCTATCCCCTGGTGTTCACCGGCAACGTCGCCATGAAGACCCGGCACGACTACATCCTCGACCGGTTCTCCCCGACGGCTTCCCTGCACTGGGACAACTTCATCACGGCGTGGACGAGCATCGGCCTGGGACGGTACTTCGTCAACTCGGTGATCGTGGTCGCGTCCGCCGTCGCCCTCCTGCTGCTGATCGGCTCGATGGCCGGCTTCGCCCTGAGCCATCTGCGGTTCCGGGGTTCGCGGGCGCTGTTCCTGTGCTTCCTCGCGGCGCTGTTCATCCCGTTCCAGGTGATCATGGTCCCGCTTGCGCGGATCATGGCGGACGGCGGCCTCATGGACACCTACCCCGGACTGATCCTCGCCTACGTCGCCCAGTTCCTCCCGTTCACGATCTTCTTGATGACGAGCTACTACACCGGGATCCCGGGCGAGATCATCGACGCCGCCAGGATCGACGGGAACACGCCGTACGGCGTCTACTGGCGGGTCATGCTGCCGATCGGCCGCCCGGCCCTGCTGTCGGTCGGCATCCTCAACGCCCTCTTCTGCTGGAACGACGTGCTCATTTCCCTGCTGATGATGCCTTCCGCCGAACACCGCACCCTCATGGTCGGCGTCACCTCACTGCGCGGGCAGTACTCCGACGACATCCCCACCTTCGCCTCCGGAGTGCTGATCGCCGCACTGCCGGTCCTCGTGATCTACCTCTTCTTCCAACGCCAGATAGCCGACGGGATCACCGCCGGCGCCACGAAGGGCTGACATGCGGATCACCGGATATCGCACGCTGACGACCTTCCTCGACTGGGGACGGCCCGTCGGCGACGCGAACGGCGTCCTCGCCGACGGGATCACCCCGGTGCCCGTGATCCTGGTGGACACCGACGCCGGAATCACCGGCGTCGGACTGGGGTCCCACGTGGCAGCGGAAGCCGTCTTCGCCGCCATCGACGGCGAGGACCCGCGCTGCGTGACCGCGCTCTACGACTGCATGCTCCGGCATGCGTTCAAGGCCGGCCACAACGGAGCCGTCTTCGGGACCATCGGCGCACTCGACTCCGCCCTGTGGGACATCAAGGCGAAAGCGGCCGGCGAACCACTGTGGCGCCTGCTGGGTGGACGTGACCGGAGAGTCCCCGCCTACGCGTCCGGCCTCGACATCTCCCTCGGCGACGACGAACTGGCCACGGTCTACCAGGACTACGCCGAGCGCGGCCTGCGGGCGGCCAAGCTCAAGGGCGGCCTCGACATCGAGCGGGACCGCGACCGCCTGTCCCTGGTACGGGAGGTGCTCACCCGGGCCGGCCGCGGGAAGCGGCCCGCCCTGATGCTCGACGCCAACGAGAACTGGACCCGCAAGCAGGCGGTCCGCCACATCCGCGAGCTGGAGCAGACCCTCGACCTCACCTGGGTCGAGGAGCCCGTCCGGCGCTGGGATGCCGAGGGCCTGGCCGTCGTCGGACGAGGCATCGGTGCCTCGGTGGCCAGCGGCGAGAACCTCACCGGGCTCGAACAGTACCGCCCGCTGCTGGCCCAGGGCGCGGTCGACATCGTCCAGGCGGCGGCGGCCTGGGGCGTGACCCACTTCCTGCGGGTCACCGCCCTCGCCCACGCCCACGACCTGCCGGTCAGTCCGATCGGCGACTCTCCGATCGCCCTGCTGCACGCCGCTACAGCCGTGCCCAACCACCTCGCAAGCGAACTGCAGAACCTGCACGAGCCGGCCGGCCTCTCCTACGACCTGCGCATCGAGGACGGCGCGTTCGTCCTCGGCGACCAGGCGGGCCTGGGCATCGACGTCGACGAGAAATCGATCGCGGCAGCGGAACGACCCCGGCCCACTGCCGCGTACGAAGGCCCCAACGTCCGCCCCGAGTACGCCGGACGGCGGCTGCCGGCCGTCGCCGAACGCGGCCGACCCGACGCTCACCACCGCGAACCCCCCGGGCTCCGCCCGGCACAGCACCGCAACGAGGTGCCGCACACCGCTCGGCCCTGACTCCCCACCGCGAAAGGACACGGCCATGTCTCCACTCCGCGCACGGTACGCACGCACCGGCGCTGCGGCGGCGGCCGCGGCCCTGGCCGCCGGACTCCTCGCCGTTCTGCCCACCGAGTCACTCGCAGCACCCCCCAAGCACACGCTCGTCGTCGCTCCGACCGGCGCCCCCCGCGCCACCGACGACGGCCCGGGCACCGCCGGGCAGCCGCTGCAGACTCCGGCCGAAGCGCAGCGACGGGCACGGGACCTTGCCCGCCGGGGCGACGGTGACGTCAGGGTGAGCCTGCTGAAGGGCACCCACCGGCTCGACTCCCCGCTGCGCTTCGGCGCCGCCGACTCCGGCCGCGACGGCCACACCGTGACCTGGACGGCGGCACCGGGCGCGAAAGCCGTGGTGAGCGGCGCCGAACCGGTCACCGGCTGGGAACTCGACGACCCCGCGACGGGCGTCTACAGGGCCGACGTCGGCACCGGCTTCGACAGCCGGCAGCTCTACGTCGACGGCGTACCGGCACAGCGCGCGCGGACCGGGCTGTCCCGCTCCGACATCACCCTCAACGCGTCGGGCTTCACCCTCGACAACCCGGATCTTGGCTACCTCGCCGGCCTGCCGGACCAGAAGCGCATCGAACTCCAGGCGAAGCTGTCGTTCACCAACCGGTTCGCACCGGTGCAGAGCATCTCCGGCTCGACGGTCGTCATGCAGCAGCCCTCCTGGGACAACAACACCTACGGCTACGACACCATCCAGTCCCCGTTCCGCACACCGACGTTCTGGCTGCTGAACTCCAAGCGCTTCCTCGACGAGCCCGGTGAGTGGTACCTGGACACGACTGCAGGCACGCTGTACTACAAGCCGCTTCCCGGACAGGACCTGCAGAGCGCGCAGGTGGAGCTGCCGCGGCTGGAATCACTGCTGGAGGTCGGCGGCACCTACGAAGAGCCGGCCCGCGCCCTCCGGTTCGAAGGGCTGACCTTCACCGGCTCCACCTGGCTGCACCCCGGCACCCCCCATGGATACGCCAACCAGCAGACCGGCGCCTTCATCACCGGAGTGCAGCCCCACCGGCCCGCCGACGCCTTCACCTCGTGCGCGGTCGGCTGCAAGGGATTCGAGGGCGCCCGCAACAACTGGGCCCAGGCGCCCGGAGCGGTGCAGGTGTCCGCGGCGGAGAACATCGCCTTCGAGAACAACACCTTCGTCAACCTCGGCTCCGTCGGCCTCGGCATCGGCAACGACGCCAACGCGCACGCAACCGGCGTGGGACTCGGCGCGCAGGACGTCTCCGTCACCCGCAACACGTTCACCGCCAGCGCCGGCGGCGGCATCGTGGTCGGCGGGGTACGTCCCGACGCGCACCACCCCTCCGACCCGCGCATGACCAACAGCGACATCCTGATCGGCGACAACCGCATCTTCTCCACGGCGCTCGAATACCTCGACCAGGACGGGATCTTCGCCAGCTACGTCACCCGGCTGACCATCGAGCACAACGAGGTGGCCGACATGCCCTACACCGGCATCGGGATCGGCTACGGCTGGGGTGCCAACGACCCGGGCGGCAGCCCGGAGTACATCAACCGCGGGCTCTACGACTTCCAGCCGATCTACCGGACGCCCACGACCCTGACGGACCTCCGCGTGGTGGGCAACCACGTGAGCGACGTCGTACACACGATGTTCGACGCCGGCTGCATCTACACCCTCTCCGCCAGCCCCAACGGCACCCTGGAGGGGAACTTCTGCGAGAAGAGCGGGCAGCTCGGCCTGTACTTCGACGAGGGATCCCGCTACCTCACCGCAAGCCGCAATGTCTTCCTCGACACCGCCGCCCAGTGGGCGCACGCCAACAACCAGAACGCCAACCTCACCGGCGACCAGATCCTGACCGGGAACTACGCGACCAACGCGGCCATCACCGGCCTGGTCGACGGCGAGCGCGGCAACGTCGTCCGGGACAACACCCTCTTCTCACGCGACAACATCCCCGCCGGGGCCCGCGAG
>NZ_JACBXC010000270.1 GCF_013870535.1 Streptomyces phytophilus
GAGGCGGCGCGGGCGGAGATCCGCGAGCGCTGCCCCGTACGCTTCGAAGGCGCCGAGTTCTACCGGCAGATGGCCGAGCGCGGCGTCCCCCTGGGCCCGTCCGTCGAGTGGGTCGACGAGGCGTGGCTCGGCGAGGGCGAGGTGCTGGCGAGGTTCCGCCTGCCGACGTCCGCCGAGACGTCCGCCGCCGCCGGCCGCCCGGACCGCGAACTCCCCGTGCCCGCCGGGATGCTGGACGCCTGCGTGCAGCTCTACGCGCTCGCCGCCGGACCGCAGCTGGCCGAGCGGGACCTGTTCATGACCGCCCGCCTCGGCGACGTCGGCTTCGGCGCCCCCGCGGAGGGGACCCTGTGGTGCCACGTGCGGCTGACCGCGCCGGTCGGTGACCTGCTCGTCGGCGAACACCTGCTGTGCGCCGAGGACGGCGCGGCGGTCGGCTGGGGCCGCGGCACCGAGATCCGCGTCATCAGCCCGGGTTCCGGTACGTACGAGGCGCCCGCCGACGACGTACGCGAGGGCGCCGCGCAGCAGCGGTGGCGCGGCACGGACGGTGCCGCCGCGCTGCGGGACCTGCTCACCGGCATGGTCGCGGAACTGCTGCAGCTGACGCCCGCCGAAGTGCCGAGCAGCCGCCCGCTCGCCGAGACGGGCCTCGACTCCCTCGCCGCCCTGGAACTGCGCCAGCGGGTACGCGCCGAGACCGGCGTCGACCTCCCGGTCGACCTCCTCATCGCCGGGCCGTCGCTGGACGAGGTGGTGGAGCGCCTCTGCGGGTCCGTCGCGGGCGAGGGGCCGGCCGCGCCCCGCCCGTACGACGTGGACGGCAGGCTCTGGCTGCCCGTCACGCCGCAGGACGACGCCGCCGTGCGGCTGTTCTGCCTGCCGTACGGCGGCCGCGGCGCCTCCCTGTACCGGGACTGGCCGGGCACCGCGCCCGCCGGTGTCGAGGTGGTCCCCGTGCAGCTGCCGGGCCGGGAGGAGCGGGCCGACGAGCGCTGCCTCGTCGACGCCGACGAGGCCGTGGACGCCGTCGCGCAGGCGCTCAAGCCCTACCTGGACCGGCCGTTCGCCTTCTACGGGCACAGCATGGGCGCTCTCCTCGCGTACCGCCTGGCCCACCGGCTGGGCGCGGAGTACGGGGAGCTGCTGCGGCACCTGTTCGTCGGCGCGTTCAGCGCGCCGGGCGGCGGCGAGAACCCGCTCGGCGCCCGGCTGCGGTCGGTGACCCAGCGGCTCGGCTTCGAGCAGATGCCGGAGCACGAGGAGCTGGCCCGGGTACGGCGCACGCAGCCGCGGCTCTACGACACGGCGCTGCGCGCGGAGCTGGGCGAGCACCTGGCGGGCAAGGCGGACGTGGCCATGGACGGCGCCGGCTACTCGGACCTGCGGGTGGTGCAGAGCTACCGGCACGACCCGGCGGAGGTGCCGCTGCGGGTGCCGGTCACCGCGTTCCACGGCGCCGGCGACCCGGTGGTCGCCGAGCGGGACGCCGACGGGTGGCGGCCGTTGACGGCCGGCGGGTACGAGCTGCTGGTGGTGCCGGGCGACCACTTCTTCGTCCACGGCGACCAGAGCGGGCCGCGGGTCCTGGCGGAGATGGCCGCGCGGCTGCGCCAGCCCGTACGCGCCTGAGCCCCCCGTCTGAAGTCCTCCGCCTGACTCCCGCGCCCGAAGCCCGCCCGCGGGCCGGCTTCAGGCGCGTACGGGTGAGCCGAAGGGGCGGGCGAAGCCGGTGGCTTCGCCCGCCCCTCGTCGTATCCCGAGTACGCCGATACGGGTGCCGGTCACACCGCCGCGGGCAGCTCCAGCCGCTCGTCGGCGACGAGGATGGCCTGCTGCAGATCACGCAGCGCCCGGCAGGGCTCCAGGCCGAGTTCCTCGTTGAGCCGGTTCCTGGCCTGCTGATACGTACGCAGCGCGTCGGCCTGCCGCTCCGAGCGGCACAGGGCCAGCATCAACTGGCGGTAGAACGTCTCCCGCAGTGGATACTCGGCCGTCAGCGCGGACAGCCGGCCGATCAGCTCCCGGTGCAGCCCGAGGCTCAACCGCGCCTCCATCAGCCACTCCAGGTACTCCAGCCGGGTCTCCTCCAGCCACGTGGCGAAGCCCGCGATGATCGGCCCGTCGCAGAGGTCCCCGAGGACGGGGCCGCGCCACAGGGACAATCCGTCCTCGAAGGCGGTCACGGCCTGCTCCGGCCGGCCCTCCTTGAGGTGCAGCCGCCCCCGGTGCAGCAGCTCCTGGAAGCGGTCCACGTCGAACTCGTCGTCCTCCAGGTGGAGGAGGTAGCCGGGCGGGCGGGTGAGGATCGGGTTGTTCCGGCTGCCCGGCTCCCCGAGGAACTTGCGGAGCTGGGAGATGTAGACGTGGATGCCCGCGGTCGCTCGGCGAGGCGGGTTCTGCCCCCAGATCTCGGCTATGGCCTCGTCGATCGAGACCACCTGCCGGGCGCGGATCAGTAACAGGACGAGAAGCACCTGCATCTTCTTGGCGCTCACGAATCTGCTGCCGCGGTTGTCCACGACCCGGACGGGTCCGAGTATTTCGTACTGCACTTTTCAACCCCCGATGAATTTTTCTAGGCCGAAGTGCTCAGGTTTGATGGCACTTTTGTTCCATTTCTCTTGCCGCTACAGGCAGGGGAGCTTGTATGTCACGCGGCGATGCTGTACAGACCTTTGCAGGCTATGGAGGAGGTAGGGGGTGCCGAAACCCCTACCCACCCCTAAGTCCCCCCTACGTGCTGCCCCGGGTATTGCGCAGTCTGCACAGGGGCGTGTGGAACGCATTCACGCCCCCGGGCAAGGCGTCGTGATCATCCGCCGTTCTCGCAAATGCCCGGTATTCCCGCCACGTATCCGCTGCCCGATTTCCGGGCGACGCCACCGCCGGAATTCGACGCGGCGAACGGCCGCTGCCGGCCCCCCTGGTGTACCAGGGAGACCGGCAGCGGCCGTCACGGGGGTCCCGGTAGCCCTCCCGCGGGGCGGGAGGGCGGGGCCGGGCGGCGTCAGCCGTGGGTGAGGCCCTGACGCATCGCCAGCAGCGAGCCGAACGTCCAGTCCACGGTCTGCTGCACGTGCGCCGGCGCGCCGTGCACGTCGTCGATCTCGTTCGTGCCGAGGTCCTTCACGTGCTGCCGCAGGAACGCCTGCTCCCCGGCCGGGATGATCTCGTCGCGCAGGCTGGTCGAGTAGCGGACCGGGATCTCCAGAGCGGCCAGCTCCGCGGGCGTCAGCGCCCAGTCGGCGATCGTCCCGTGCAGCGCGTCGTCGTCCCCCTCGGCCGTGCCCGTCAGCCGGGCGAGCGTGTGCCGGGTGATGCCCGGCACGCCGCGCAGCCAGTCGGCGTCGCCGAAGAACCCGCTGACCGGCGCCCCCGACGACACGATGCCGCGGACCCGGGAGTCGTGCCCGGCCCAGCGCAGCGCCAGGTGCCCGCCGAAGCTGTTCGCGAGGGCGTACGTGTCGGACACGTCCGCCCGGTCCGCGACCGCGTCCAGCAGGGCGGGCAGCATCCGCCAGCTCTCCCGGTCGTACGGGAGGGTGTTCTCGCCCACGCCCGGCAGTTCGGTGACGACGATGGCCATCCCCAGCGCCGCCGCCTGGAGCGTCACCGGCGCCCACTGCTCCTTGAGGCTCACGATCCCGCCCGCCACCATCAGCACCGGCTTGGGCTCCGCGGCCGAAAGACCGCCGGCCCAGGCCACCACCTCACCGCCGGCCGGCGACGCCGTGACCCGCTCGATGTCCGGCTGGCCGACGCGCCAGCGGTCGAACACCGAACGGCACTTCTCGTACGCCGCCCGCCGCGCCGGGCCGTCGACGACGGGGAAGCGGGCCAGGGTGTAGCAGAGGAACGCGGGCAGCAACTCCCCGGCGCCCTCCAGCTCCCCGGCCATCGCCGACCACTGGGCCGTCCACGAGCCCGGGGCGCCGTCCTCGTCGTTGGTGATGCTGCCGAGCGCCTTCTCGTACCGCTCGGCGGGCAGTTGGAGCGCCTTGGCGTGGACGAGCGCGAACTCCTTGAGCTCGGCGACGTCGTTCATCGTGTTCCCTCCCGCTCCCAGAGCACCGTCAGGGCGAGGTGGCCGGGCACCGCGCCGATCTCCCGCAGCTCGTGCCGGAAGTCGGCCGTCCCGTCCTCGGACTGCCCGTGGGCGTCGAAGCCGTTCCGTGGATAGAAGTCCCTGACCTTGCCGTTCTTCGGCGACGGCACGTACCGCGCCGCCACGGCCTCGGCCCCCTCGGCCCGGGCGTGCTCCAGCAGCGCGGCGAGGCAGCCCTGCTCGATGCCGCGGGCGAAGACCCGGCAGCTGAGCAGGAAGTTGTCGACGTGCCACACGGGCCCGTCGGTCCGTACGAACACCGCACCGACCAGCCCGTTGTCCCCGAAGCGGTCGCCGCAGCGGATGGCCAGCACCAGGTTCCCCGGCGAGTCGGCCAGGGAGGCGACCTCGTCCTGCTGGAGCCGGCGGGTGGTCAGGTTGAACTGGTTGGTGCGCTGGGTGAGCTGGGCGACGCGCGGCACGTCGGCCTCGCCGGCGGCGCTCAGCTCGACCCGTACGTCCAGCTCGCGCAGGTAGTCGTCCAGCGACGAGAAGGAGTCGAGGAAGTCCTTGCGGACCAGCTCCTCGCGGTAGCGCTCGGGGCGGCGGACGTCGTCGTCGGTGAGGTCGCGCACGTCGAACCAGCCGTCGGCGAGCAGCCGCCCGGCGTGCAGCGCCGGGTCGCCGTCGAGGTGGAGCACGGTCACCTCGGGCAGCTCGCGGGCCACCAGGCCGCACTCGTACGAGCTGTCGTCGGCGAAGACGAACGAGTCGAGGCCCACGTTGAGGTCCTCGGCGAGCGCGCGCAGGTTGTCGTGCTTGGGCGCCCAGTTGGCGACCACCCGCACGAAGTCGTCCTCGCGCAGCGTCATCTCCTGGTGCTCGCGGAGCACGTCGCGTACGGGCTCCAGGTCGTTCTTGCTGACGGCGGCCACGAGCACCCCGCGCGAGGCGAGCTGCTTGACCACGCGCTGCATGCGCTGGAACGCGCGCCCCGTACGGCCGTCGGCGACCTCGATGCCCTCCGGGCCGTCGTCGCCGAGGACGCCGCCCCACAGGGTGTTGTCCAGGTCGACCGCGAGCACCTTCTTCGCCCGCCCGGACCGGCCGCGGGCGAGGTGCGCGACCTCGCGCGCGACGGCGGCGGTCAGCTCGGCCCCGAAGGGCGTGCCGGCGTAGGTTTCGAGGCGCGGCTCGGCGAGGGCCGCGGGGCCGGAGAGGACCGGGTCGAGGTCGAGGACGACGAGGCCCGGGTGTTCGTCCATCAGCCCGAGCAGCCGGGCGTTGCCCTCGCGCCACACGGCGCCGAGCCGGGCGCGGGAGCGGTGGTCCACCAGCTGGGAGGTGAACTCCCGGGGGAGCGGCATCGTGGTGTAGACGAGGGTGCCGGAGCCGGAGGTGCCGTGGGTGGCGGCGAGCTTGCCGAGGAGGTGCACCTTCTCCGTCAGTACCCGCTCGACGTCCTCGGGCCGCCACGGGCGCGGGACCTCGTCGAAGACGATCCCGGCGGCGGGCAGGCACACCACGAGGTCGGTGCCGGCGGCGTAGACCTCGCTGGCGGGGTCCGCGAGGTCGAAGAGCCAGCCGCCGAAGTCCGCGACGTGGGGGCGCAGCAGCATGCCGTGCCGGGCCAGCTCCATGGTGAGCGGCGGCACGAGGCCGGCGACGGTGCCGTGCCCGGTGACCGCGACGGACACCGTCGGCACGCCGGGGTGGGCGGCGAGTACCTCGTCGGGCGACAGGCGGGACAGCAGCCGTCCGGCGCGCTGCCGCTCGTCCTCGCCGAGGCCGCGGAGCAGCGCGGGGAGTCTCGGGTACTCCGCGACCAGGCTTCCGGACCGGTGCAGCTCCGCGACGGGATCCGGAGCGGCTGGCGGGGGAGCGGGGGCAGCGGACACGGGACTCACACCTCCTGGTGGACCATCGCGGCGGACCGCCGGGCGGCGCGACGGTGAGGGGGCGCGGGCGGACCGCCACCAGGCTCGCCAGCGGAGCTTGACGGGGCCTTGGAGGCGTCTAAAGCGGGTGTACGA
>NZ_JACBXC010000271.1 GCF_013870535.1 Streptomyces phytophilus
CAGGCCGGGCAGCGGACGAAGGACACCGGAGACCGCGGACGACGGCGCACCGCGCACGGGCCCGGGCACGCGAGGAGGAGCTACGACGATGGCAGGCAACACGGAACCGCTGTCGCCACGGTCCAAGCTGGCCGTCACGGCGGGCAAGGCGGCGGCGGCGGTGTCGCGCGCCGCGGGCAAGGGCAGCGGCTCCGTGATCGGCGGCAAGGTCGCACTCAGGCTCGACCCCGACCTGCTGGGCCGGCTCGCCGGCCACCTCGACGTCGTCCTCGTCTCCGCCACCAACGGCAAGACGACCACCACCCGGCTGATCGCGGAGGCCCTGCGCGCCTCCGGGCCCGTCGTCTCCAACGCGCTCGGCGCCAACATGCCCGCCGGCATCACCTCGGCGCTCGCCGGCGGCTCCGACGCGCGCTACGGCGTCATCGAGGTCGACGAGAAGTACCTCTCCACCGTCGCCCGCGACGTCACCCCCAAGGCCATCGCGCTGCTCAACCTCTCCCGCGACCAGCTCGACCGCGCCGCCGAGACCCGCATGCTCGCCGAGCGCTGGCGCGAGGGCCTCGCCGGCAACAAGGCCCTCGTCGTCGCCAACGCCGACGACCCCCTCGTCGTCTGGGCCGCCTCCTCCAGCCCGAACGTCGTCTGGGTCGCCGTCGGCCAGGAGTGGAAGGACGACGCCTGGTCCTGCCCCTCGTGCGGCGGCGTCCTGCAGCGCCCCGGCGAGGACTGGCTGTGCGCCGAGTGCGGCTTCCGCCGCCCCGTGCCCAGCTGGGCCCTGTCCGGCGAGCACGTCCTCGACCCGCACGGCGCCGCCTGGCCGATCCGCCTGCAGCTCCCCGGCCGGGCCAACCGGGCGAACGCCACCACCGCCGCGGCCGTGGCCGCCGCCTTCGGCGTGCACCCGCAGACGGCGCTGGAGCGCATGTGGGAGGTCACCGCCGTCGCCGGGCGCTACGACACGGTGCAGTTCGGCGGGCGCGACCTGCGGCTGCTGCTGGCCAAGAACCCGGCCGGCTGGCTGGAGACGTTCTCCCTGATCGACCCCCCGCCCACCCCCGTGGTGCTCTCCGTCAACGCCCGCGGCGCCGACGGCACCGACACCTCCTGGCTGTGGGACGTCGACTACACCCGGCTGACCGGCCACCCGCTGTACGTCATCGGCGACCGCAAGCTCGACCTCGCCGTCCGGCTGGAGGTGGCGAACCAGAGCTTCCGCGTCTGCGAGCACGTCGACGAGGCCGTCGCCGCCGCGCCGCCCGGCCGTATCGAGGTCATCGCCAACTACACCGCGTTCCAGGACCTGCGCCGCCGTGTCGGCAACTGACCCGTACGAGACGCCAAGGAGCGACCGCATGAACGACAACAGCCTGCGCCTCGTCTGGGTCTACCCCGACCTGCTGTCGACCTACGGCGACCAGGGCAACGCACTCGTGGTCGAGCGCCGGGCGCGGCAGCGCGGCTACGACGTCACGCGCGTCGACGTCCGCTCCGACCAGCCCGTGCCCGCCAGCGCCGACATCTACCTCATCGGCGGCGGCGAGGACCGCCCGCAGCGGCTCGCCGCCGAGCGGCTGCGCCGCGACGGCGGGCTGAGCCGGGCGGCGGGCAACGGCGCGATCATCTTCTCCGTCTGCGCCGGCTACCAGATCCTCGGCCACGAGTTCATCAACGACCTCGACCGGCAGGAGCCCGGCCTCGGCCTGCTCGACGTCACCAGCGGGCGCGGCCAGGCGGGCCGCTGCGTCGGCGACGTGCTCGCCGACATCGATCCGCAGCTCGGCCTGCCCCAGCTCACCGGCTTCGAGAACCACCAGGGCGTCACCCACCTCGGCCCGACGGCCAAGCCGCTCGCCCGGGTCCGCTTCGGCCACGGCAACGGCACCGGCGACGGCACCGAGGGCGCCTGGAACGGCAACGTCTTCGGCACGTACATGCACGGTCCCGTGCTCGCCCGCAACCCGCAGATCGCCGACCTGCTGATCCGGCTGGCACTGGAGTCCCAGGGCCTGGCGCCGGTCGACGACCGCTGGTACGAGGCCCTGCGCAACGAGCGCATCGCCGCCGCCAGCGCCTCCCGCTGACGCCGCCGCGGAGCCCGGCCCACCCCGTCGGGGCACCCCGGCGGAGCGGCCGGGCGGGCCGGGTCTAGCCTGAGTGAGGGCATCACCGGCACAAGGAGCACCACCGACATGGACCACGGCGGGCACGGCGGCCACCTGGACCTTCCGCCGTTCACCCTCGGGCGCGGGCTGGAGTGGACCGGCGAGCCGGTCTTCCTCATCGGCTGCCTCGCGACCCTCGCGCTCTACGGGTACGGGGTCCTCCGCCTCCGCCGCCGCGGTGACGACTGGCCGCTGGGGCGGACCGTCGCGTTCGCCCTCGGTGTGCTGACCATCGTCCTCGTCATGTGCACGGGCCTGAACGACTACGGCATGGTCATGTTCAGCGTGCACATGGTGCAGCACATGGTGATCAGCATGCTGTCGCCGATCCTGCTGCTCCTCGGCGCCCCCGTGACGCTGCTGCTGCGCGCCCTGCCGGCGGGCCGGTCCCGCTCCGCGGTGGTCTCGGTGCTGCACAGCGGCTACCTGAAGGTGATCACGCACCCCGTCTTCACGATCCCGCTGTTCATCGCGAGCCTGTACGCGCTGTACTTCACCCCGCTCTTCGACACGCTGATGGAGAGCACGGCCGGGCACGTCGGGATGATGATCCACTTCCTGGCCGTGGGCCTGGTCTTCTTCTGGCCCCTCATGGGCGTCGATCCGGGGCCGAACCGGCCCACGTACGTGATGCGGATGCTGACGCTGTTCGCGGGCATGCCGTTCCACGCCTTCTTCGGCATCGCGCTGATGATGGGCAGCGAGCCCATGGTGGACGTCTACAGCAACCCGCCCGCCTCCCTGGGCATCGACGCCCTCGACGACCAGCAGGCCGCGGGCGGCATCGCCTGGGCGTTCAGCGAGATCCCCTCGGTGCTCGTCCTCATCGCGCTGGTCTACCAGTGGTACAACTCCGAGCAGCGCCGCGCGAAGCGCAGCGACCGTACCGCCGATCGTGACGGAGACCAGGAGCTGGCGGCGTACAACGCCTATCTGGCCTCGCTCCAGGCCCGCGAACAGTAGCCGCGCGGACACCCGGCGTCCCTTCGACTACCGCGTCGGCCCCCGGCGGGGGACGATGGGGGGAAGGTTTGCGTGCGGTCGCGCGGGGACGGCCGCCGGCGGCGGCTGGTGGAGGCGGCATGGACAAGCCCGGATCTGCGAAGGCCATGGTCGTGAGTACCGTGGCCGCTCTCGTGGTCATCACGGCGTACACGGCGTCCGTGGGCAGCAACGGATGGCTCTGGTTCGGCTGGGTCGTCCTGGGACTGGCCGCGGTGGGCGTGGTGCTGACCGGAGGCTCCTGGAGATAGCTCTAAAGGCCCGCGGGCCCGTCAGCCGGTGAGCAGGGTGCCACAGCGGGTGCAGCGGACCGGGGGTGCGGTGTCGGCCAGCCGCCCGCACTCCGGGCAGACGCGTTCCAGCCAGCACACCGACTCCCCGCCCTCGGGCCCGGCCGCGCCGGTGGCGGCGGGCTCGGCCGTCGGCGCGGGCTCCTTCTCGTCCTCGTCGCCCATCGGCACCCTTCCGGTTCCGTACGGGATCACCTGCCGGATCCCGCCTCCAGCCATTCACACCCTTCCCGTCGTAAGCGGCCGGAATTCGAGGCCAGTTCGACGTCAATTCGTTACGGTACCGTAATCTGAGCACTTGTCTGCGACTGCATGCAACGACTCAGGTTGCCGAACCCCGCCGCGCGACGGCGGGGTTCGACTGTGGCCCGGTCCGCGTCGGTGCGCAGAGCCCAGTGCGTCGGCGCGATGACAGGGGTGACGGATGGCGGCCGGCACGGCGACTCTGGAGCGACCCGCCTCCCCGGCGGCCCCGGCCCCGCGCGCCTCCCCGGCGGGACGGGTCGAGCGCAGAGCCGTCTGGTGGGCGGCCTGCCTGATCTGCGGCGGGCTCACGGGGCTGGCCCTCGCGGTCGTCGGCACGCTGCGCGGCGCGCGGCCCTCGCGCCGCAAGGTGCTGATCGTGGTGTGGGGCACGGTGGCGCAGGCGGTGCTCGCGTGCGCCTTCGCCGTCCTCGGCCCCGGCGCCCAGATGCGGCCGTGCGCGGGGGCGGGGGAGGGCGGCGGGGTGTGGCAGACGGCCCGTACGGTCCTCAACGCGCCCGTCTCCGGCGCCGCGTTGCTGTACGCGGCGGGGGAGGGCGGCGAGATGTACCACTGCGCGGCGAACGGCACGACGGCGGTCGTCCTGGACGACGGGTTCGCCCGCGCGGGCACGATGTACGGCACCGTCTTCCTCACCGACCAGCGGGCGGAGACGCAGTCGCCGCGGATGCGGAAGCTGTCGGAGCACGAGGCGCGCCACTCCGACCAGTGGGCGCTGGGGTCGCTGCTGGCCGGTCCCGCCGCATTTCCCGCGCTGTACGCGGCGGACGAGGTGTTCTTCCCCGGTGCGTACAACCACTTCGAGCAGGCGGCGGGCCTGGAGGACGGGGGCTACGACCCGCCGCCGGACAGCCCGCCGGCCGCGGGGCGCCTGGCGGTCCTGTCGGTCGGGGTGCTCGTCGGCTACACGCTCGCGGTGAGCCCGGGCCGCCGCAGGCCGGCGCCCGTCGCCCGCCCCGGTCCGGTGCCGACGGCACTGCACGACCCCGGTGCCGCGTGCGGGACGGAGTCCGGGAAGGCCGTCCTGCGGCGGTGACGCGCAGGCCGCGTGGCCGGTTCGAAAGTTTCGATTCCTTCGGGGCGCGTCAGCGCTCGGGCGGCGGGGCCGTGCTGTTCCGGGTGACCAGGCTCGTCGCCAGCTCCACGCGGCGCGTCACCGGATCGCGGCCGCGGCCGAGGTCCAGCACCAGCCGGGCCGCCGCCTCGGCCATCTCCGTCAGGGGTTGCCGCACGGTCGTCAGCGGCGGGCCGATCCAGCGGGCCACCGGCAGGTCGTCGAAGCCGACGACGCTGAGGTCGTCGGGGATGCGCAGGCCCAGCTCGCGGGCGGCCTCGTACAGGCCGAGCGCCTGCAGGTCGTTGCCGGTGAAGACCGCGGTGGGGCGGTCGGGCAGGGAGAGCAGCTCGCGCCCGGCGGCGTAGCCAGCCTCGTGGTGGAAGTCGCCCTCCCGGATCAACTCGGGGTCCACCGGCAGCCCCGCGACGCCCAGCGCCGCGCGGTAGCCGTCGATCCGGGCCCGGCTGCACATCATCGATGGCGGCCCGCCAACGACGCCGATCCGGCGGTGGCCCAGGCCCACCAGGTGGCGCGTGGCGGCCAGCCCGCCCTGCCAGTTGGTGGCTCCGATGGACGGCACGTCCTCGGCGAGGTCGCCCGCCGGGTCCAGCACCACGAACGGGATGCCGCGCCCGGTGAACTGCGCCCGCTGGTCGGCGGAGAGGTCCGACAGCACCAGGATGACGCCCGCCGGCCGGCGGGCGAGCACGTCCTCCACCCACGTCTGCCCCGGCGTCAGCCGCCCGGCGCTCTCGGAGAGCACCACGCCCAGCCGCTCCGCCCTGGCCACGTTCTCCACGCCCCGGATGACCTCCATCGCCCACGCGCTCTCCAGCTCGTGGAAGACCAGGTCGAGCAGCGGGGCCTGGCGTGCGCCGCCGCCGCGGCGCCGGTAGCCGTGCTCGCGCAGGAGGTCCTGGACCCGGGCGCGGGTGCCGGGGGAGACGTCGGAGCGGCCGTTGAGGACCTTCGAAACTGTCGACGCCGACACCCCGGCGGCCTCCGCGACCGCCGCCAGCGTGGCGGTGGCCTGCGGCTCCTCGCCGGCCACGGGGGCCTCTCCTTCGAACTGGACTCCAGCACCACTCATGCCGGGATGGTAGCCCCGCCGCCCGCCCCTGCGCGATGTCTTGACCTTCCCATGGCCTCACCCTAGGTTGCCCAGAAATATTCGCGATGCTTTACGAAACATTGCCGCTTACTCGGTGAAGAGAGGCCCGGCATGGACAGCAGCGACCCCCGGCACGACCCGCCCTCCGCGTCCGACCCCCTGCCCGGTGACGGCGTCAGCCGGCGCC
>NZ_JACBXC010000272.1 GCF_013870535.1 Streptomyces phytophilus
ATGCCCCCGCCGCCGTACGCCGCCGCCGCGGCGATCCGGCGTGCCGCCCTCGCCCTGGTCATCGACATCGCCTCTCCGTTCCGCGCCGGCCCCCGGGTGCCGTGCCGCGTCGTGTCCGTAGCTCCGTCTGCGTTCCGCAGCCGTGCCGCTGCCCGCTCCTGTCCGCGGTCCGTCCTCCCCTCCTCTGTCCTACGCCGTCTCCCCCCGCACGTCCGAGGCGGCGCGCGGGCAGCCGCCACCCGCCGCACGCCGCGGTCTACGCGCGTGCTAACACTTTGTTGCCCGGCCTTGTGCCCGGCTCAATCACCCGCGGGGAAAGCCTTACGCTGGGCTCGCCCCGAGAGCCACGGACCCTGGAGTGAGCGGTGCAGTATCACGAGTCGATCACCGACCTGGTCGGCAACACGCCCCTGGTCAGGCTGGGCCGCGTGACCCAGGGCATCCGGGCGACGGTGCTGGCGAAGGTGGAGTACTTCAACCCCGGCGGCTCGGTGAAGGACCGCATCGCGCTGCGCATGATCGAGGCCGCGGAGCGCTCGGGCGCGCTGCGGCCCGGCGGCACGATCGTCGAGCCGACGTCCGGCAACACCGGCGTGGGGCTGGCGATGGTGGCCCAGCAGAAGGGCTACAAGTGCATCTTCGTCTGCCCGGACAAGGTGTCCACGGACAAGATCAACGTGCTGCGTGCGTACGGCGCCGAGGTCGTCGTCTGCCCGACCGCCGTCGACCCCGAGCACCCCGACTCGTACTACAACGTCTCCGACCGCCTGGTCCGCGAGACCTCCGGCGCCTGGAAGCCCGACCAGTACAGCAACCCCGACAACCCGGCGTCCCACTACCACTCCACGGGCCCCGAGCTGTGGACGCAGACCGACGGCCGCCTCACGCACTTCGTCACGGGCATCGGCACCGGCGGCACGATCTCCGGCACCGGCCAGTACCTGAAAGAGGTCTCCGACGGCGCCGTGCAGATCGTCGGCGCCGACCCGGAGGGCTCGGTGTACTCCGGCGGCTCGGGCCGCCCGTACCTGGTCGAGGGCGTCGGCGAGGACTTCTGGCCGGACGCGTACGACCGCGGGGTCGCGGACGAGATCGTCGCCGTCTCCGACAAGGACTCCTTCCGCATGACCCGCCGGCTGGCCCGCGAGGAAGGGCTGCTCGTCGGCGGCTCCTGCGGGATGGCCGTGGTCGCCGCGCTGCGGGTGGCCGAACGGCTGGACGAGAACGGCGTGGTCGTCGTCCTGCTGCCGGACAGCGGCCGCGGCTACCTGTCGAAGATCTTCAACGACGACTGGATGGCGGACTACGGCTTCCTGGACGAGGCCGGCGCCGCGAGCGTCGCGGACGTACTGCGCGACAAAGAGGGCAGCATGCCGTCGCTGGTGCACATGCACCCGGAGGAGACGGTGGGCGAGGCGATCGAGGTGCTGCGCGAGTACGGGGTCTCGCAGATGCCGGTCGTCAAGCCCGGGGCGGGACACCCGGACGTGATGGCCGCGGAGGTCGTCGGCTCGATCGTGGAACGGGAACTGCTGGACGCGCTGTTCACCCACAAGGCCGAACTCGACCACCCCCTGGAACAGCACATGTGCCCCCCGCTCCCCCAGGTCGGCTCGGGCGAACCGGTCGCGGACCTGGTCGCGGTGCTGGAAGGCGCGGACGCGGCGGTGGTGCTGGTGGAGGGCAAGCCGACGGGCGTGGTGTCGCGGACGGACCTGCTGGCGTACCTGGCGAAGGGCGCAGGAAGGGCCTGAACTCGCCAAGCCGTCCACAACTCGCCAAGTTATCCACACCCTTCGCATTCGTGTCACCACTCATCGCTACGATGCCTTCGCAGCGGGGAGGAGCAACGACACGTACGGAGGTGAAGCTTGGCGGACCGACTCGCGGTCGACGGCGACGAGCTGGAGCGCTTCATGCGCCTGCTGAAGCGCTCGGTGCACTCACTCGAAGGGGTCCACAGGGCCCTGCGCGACTCCACGATCAGCGGCCTGGGCACGGACAACCTCGACGGTGCCTGCGAAGACTTCCAGGACGAGTGGAAGTACGGCACGGGACAGATCGGGGAGCAGGTGGACGAGCTGGCGGGAATCGTCGGGGACAGCAAGGAGAGCTACGCCGAGGTCGACAAAGCCCTGGAAGAGAACCTGGCGAAAGCGGCCCAGGGAGGCGGCACATGACGAACAGTGACATTCCCGGCTTAGACGGCGTCCGGCGACCCCGCGGCAAGTTCTCCGACTTACCCATGACCCAGCCCCAGGGACTCCAGCCGGGCACGGTCCCGGACACGTATCCGTCCCTGGGCTTCAACCCGGCACCGGGCAGCACGGACACCGTCCACGCGCTCCGCACCAAGCTCATCAAGTGCGCGGATGTGCTCGAAGAGACCCGCGACATGATCACCAAGTTGATGGACGGCAGCTACTGGAAGGGCGATGCGGCCACCGCCTTCCGGGACCAACTGGAAGACGGCCCGCTCCCCCTGAACCTCAAGAACGCCGCGCACTCCATCAGAAAAGCCGCCAGGCAACTCGACCGCTGGGAGTCCGAACTCGGCGACTTCCAGCGCCGCGCCAACCGCCTCAACGACAAGGCCCGCGAAGCGCGCGAGACCCTCGGCGACGCGGAATCCAACGCCGACGCCGCCAAGCGCGACGCCGGCGGCGGAGGGAAGTCCGACGACGAGGACGAGGCCAAGGCGACGATGCGCCGCCTCAACGCGGCGGTGGCCGAAGCCCAGGCGGACCTCGAACGCATCCTGTCCAGCGCCCGCAACCTCGCCTGGGAACACGAGAACAAGGCCAGCGACCGCGCGGCAAGGATCCGCGACGCCACGGACAAACTGGCCCCGCAGGAACCGGGCTTCTTCGAGAAGGCGGCGGCGTGGGTCTCGGAGAACCTCCCGGACATCCTGAGCGTGGCGGCTGGCGTGCTGGCGCTGGCGGCCCTGACGATCGTGACGGGCGGCACGGCAACGGCGGTGCTGCTGCTGGTGGCGTCGGGTCTGAGCGCGGGCGCGCTGGGGCTCCGCTTGTCCGACTCAGAGGTGTGGTCGTCCCTGTTGAATGGCTTCACGAAGGGTCAGTTCGACGCGGACTTCTTCTCCAACTTGGTGAGCCTGGGTGCCGACTTCGTGGGCATAGTTCCCGGCCTTGCTGCGGTAGGCCAGGGAATCAAACTCGGCGCGGGCGCTCTTCGGACAGGATCCGCGACTCTGTCACTGGGCCAGAAATTCGCCACCGTAGGCAGCCACATTATGACAGAAGCGCGAGCTATCAGCGCACTGGACAACCCGACGGTGGCCTGGATTGTCCACGGTGCAAGGATGCCATCTTCAGCACCCAAAGCCATAGAGGTAACCGCGGCTTCCATCGGGGTGATCTCCGGAGGAATCACCCTGCTCGGAACCAAGGTGGATGCCCTCGACAACGACGGTGTCGGCAATTCGGGAACTGTCTTCGGCGGCCTTGAGATTGCCGGGGTCGGCAGTGGGGATCTCATCAATGTCATCCCTCGCGTCTTCCCCTGACACACCTCCCGACCATGCCTCAAGGAGGTTTAACGTGCACCCGTCCAACTACCCCACAGCATGGGAGCACCCGCCGACCCGGCGCGCCTGGGCCAAGCAGACGACGATCAGCGTCCTTGCCTTCGTCGGGTGGTTCCTCAGCCCTTGGTGTCTCCTCGTCGTGCTCGTCGTATTTCTCTCCAAGGCGTTCATCCCCCTCTTTGTGCTTCCTATGGGCTACGGCATGTACCGCGCCAAAATTCAGCCTGCCCAAATCATCTCCAACTACCGGATCCGCAGAATCATTCGGGCTTATCCCTGGCGTCTCGACGATATCCCCTACAGTTTTCCCCAGAACCCCGGAGAAACGCCAACGAATCTCTGCCTCACCATCCCCCACCCCGAGCAGCCGGGTGAACCGTTCCTGATGTACCAACACCTGCGGCTCGTCCCCACATGGTGGACCAGACGGATGGGGCCCCGCGCCAAGCCTGAGCTGAAGGCTCAGTTGAATCCCATCTGGTTCGTCGGCGATCCGCGCTTCTTCGGCGTCATCGCCGTCACCAAACCCGGCACTGCCCCTAAAATCCCAGCACCAAAACGCATGCACCTGATCGTCCAGGTCGGAGAGACGAAGCAAACGGCACCCATAGACGTCAACTCGTGGCAAGCTTCCCCCGAAGACCTGGCTCACGCACGCCAAGCCATTGGCTGGCGGGGGCCTCGTGACTGAAGACCAGGCCACGTACGTCCTCAGCGACTCCGTCGCCGCGCCCGACCGTGAAGCGTGGTTCGCTCTGCCCGCCGGGTTTACCACCCTCCCGCTCGATGCCCTCACCGCTTCCTCCGACAGCGCCGACGCCTCGCGGCTTCGGGAGGTGGTCGACGGCATTCTCGACGGGGCTCCCGACGGGGTCGTTCGGCAGCGGTTGATCGGGCAGTTAGCCGGGGCTCAGCGGATGATGCTCGCGCTTCGGGAGGAAGGCGTCGTGCACTGTTCGCTGGGGCTGCACCGGGACGACGACGGCGACGGGCGGGTGCTCACCTCGTTCTTCACCTTTCGGTGGCAGGAGATCAGTCGCGCGCCCCGGCACCTGACCGCTGCCCGTGCCGTCGCCGCAGGTCACGACCGTGTCGAAGTCCTCGACCTCCCCTGCGGGCCCGCCGCCCTCGGCGAGGTGGCGCGGACCGTCGCGCCCGATCTCGGGCTGGCCGTCGAGCGGCTGCTCCAGATTCATGCCTATCTGCCCCACCCCGACGGCAGCCGCCTCGTCGTGCTCAGCCTCACCACACCGGCCGCGAGCCGCCGCTCCCACTACCGGGCGATGCTGCGCGACGTCGCCGCGCACGTCAGTTTCGACAACCCGCTCGCACACCTGCGCACAAACGTGTGACGCGGGGACCGCCGCACCCCCGGTGCTGGGCACCTAGGGGGCGGGACGACGGCGGTCCCCGCGTGGGACGCGAGCCGGGTTCGAGCCGGGCCCTGCGTCCGGCGACCAGGAGGTCCGGGAGCCGCTCCGGAGGTCCTTGCCGACGTCCTCCACGATGCCGGACCCGTGTTAACCCTGTGCTGCGCCGGCGTGACACCCTCGTACCGTTTCCGGGATCACCCGCACCCGCGGCCCCGCACCCCGCCCCGCACCCCGCACCGCACCCCGCCCCGCTTCAGCGCCACCCCGGCTGCCGCAGTGGCAGCCCCGAGTCGCCCGTGCCCGGGGTCCGTACCGCCAGCACCTGGTTCACGCCGATCCGGTTGTGTTCGAAGGACAGTGCCGACGCCGCCATGTACAGCCGCCACACCCGCGCCCGCCCCGGCGTGGTCAGCGCGACGGCCTTCGCCCAGCGGGCTTCCAGGTTCGCCACCCAGCGGCGCAGCGTCAGCGCGTAGTGCTCGCGCAGCGCCTGGGTGTCGCGCACCTCGAAGCCCGCGCGCTCCAGTTGGTCCACCGTCGTGCCGATGGGCGACAGTTCGCCGTCGGGGAAGACGTACGCGTCGATGAACTCGTCGATGGCGTAGTCCTCTTCGTCCGCCAGCGGGCGGCGGGCGATCTGGTGGTTGAGCAGCCGGCCGCCGGGCCGCAGGAGGCGGTGGAGGCCGCGGGCGTACTCTCCGTAGCGGGTCGAGCCGACGTGTTCGGCCATGCCGATGGAGGAGATGGCGTCGTACGGGCCGTCGGCGGTCTCGCGGTAGTCCTGGACCCGGATCTCGATGCGGTCGCCGAGGCCGGCGTCGGCGACCCGCTTGCGGGCGTACGCGGCCTGTTCGGCGGAGAGCGTGATGCCGACGGCGCGTACGCCGTATTCGCGCGCCGCGTGCAGCACCATCGAGCCCCAGCCGCAGCCGACGTCGAGCAGCCGGTCGCCTTCTTTGAGGCCGAGCTTGCGGCAGACGAGGTCGAGCTTGGCGGCCTGGGCGTCCTCCAGGGTGTCGCCGTCGTCCCAGTAGGCGCACGAGTAGACCATCGACGGGCCGAGGACGAGGGAGTAGAAGTCGTTGCCGACGTCGTAGTGGTGGCTGACGGCGGCCTTGTCGCGGCGCAGGGTGTGCAG